>NZ_BAAFGR010000069.1:0-38758 GCF_041154655.1 Nocardia sp. JMUB6875 | reverse complement strand
CTGCCGCGCAGTCGGATTCGACCGCGCCACCCGAGCTGACCCTGGCCGGCCCCGGAACCCGCCCGCCCGATGTGGACGGCGGCGGCCGGAATCGGCCGGAGGGTTCCGCCGGTCACGCCGAGAGCAGGCTGTCCGTCGTGCCCGACACGGGCGCGGCCGGGCCTGGTGCACGCCATCCGGGTGCGCGTCCGGCGGGCCGGGCGGCCGGTGCGGCTCAGACCGCCGAGGCGCGAGAGTTGGTGGGCGAGAACGCCATCGGGCTGCGCGCCGCCCCGAATCCGCTGCTGGGCCGGGAAGCCGACCTGACCGCGCTCGAAGGACTGCTGCGCACGTCGCGGGTGGTGACGGTGCTCGGGCCCGGCGGCACCGGAAAGACCCGGATCGCCAATGAACTGGGTGCGCGAATGGCCCACGATACGGCGGTGACGCTGGTGGAATTGGCCTCGCTGCGCGCGGATTCGCAGAATCCGCTCGAGACCCGTGCCGAAATCGAGGTCGCCATCGCGGCCACCCTCGGCGTGGCCGATGTCATGCGGGACCCGCTCACGCCGCGGCCGGTGCACGGCCGCGACATTCGGCAGAAGGTGCGCGAAGCGCTGGGCGTGCGGCCGACGCTGTTGATCCTGGACAACTGCGAGCACCTGATCGAGCCGGTGGCCGAGGTGGTCGCCGATCTGGTGGGCGTCAGCGAGCAGCTGACCGTGCTCACCACCAGTCGCGCACCGCTGGAGATCATGGCCGAGGCCGTGTATCCGTTGCCGCCCTTGACCATCGACGCCGCCGGGTCACCCGCCACCGACCTGTTCGAGGCGCGGGCCCGCGCGGTGCGCCCCTCGGTGCGGCTGGATTCGGACGTGGTGGCCCGCCTCTGCCGCACCCTCGACGGCCTGCCGCTGGCCATCGAACTCGCGGCGGCGCGGGTGCGGACCATGAGCGTGGAGGAGATCGACTCCCGCCTCGACCATCGATTCGCCCTGCTGCGCAGTGGCGATCGCAGTTCACCGCAGCGGCACCGCACCCTGCACGCGGTGATCGAGTGGAGCTGGAATCTGCTCGACGAGCCGCAGCGGGTGGCGTTGCGCCGGTTGTGCCGATTCCCGGCGGGATTCACCCTCGCCGCCGCCGAATACGTGCTGGCCGATCCCGAGATCCTCGATCCAGCGATGGCCGTCGACGGTCTGGTGAGCCAGTCGCTGCTGACGGTGCTCGAGGACGAGGAGGGCGGCACCCGCTACCGGATGCTGGAGACCGTCCGCGAATTCGGTGAGGAGCAGCTGGCCTTCACCGGTGAGTCCGACCTGGTCATGACTCGAATGTCGAAGTGGGCCAGTGATTTCGCGGTCGAGACCGCGCGCCGCTACCACACCACCGAGCAGGTGCGGGCGGTGCTGAGCCTGGCCGCCGACATGGACAACCTGATCGCCGTGCTGCGCTACGCGCTCGAGCGGCGCGACACGGAGACCGTCCACGCCGTGTACCCGGTCCTGGCCGGGCTGTGGGTCATGCGCGGCGCGCACGCCGAACTGATGAGCTGGTCCCCGCGCATCGTCGCGCTGCCGCCCACGACCTTTCCGACCGACTCGGCCGCGACCGACCTGCTCATCTACGGCCAGCTGATGCTCGGCATGCACATGATGTTCGGCGGCTTCGACCTGCGCGAGGCGGCCCGGGTGCGGATCACGCTGCGCCGCATCCTGGCATCGGATGCGCCGATGAGCCCGGTCGCCAGGTATCTCGGCGAACTGGTCACCCGGTCTCGCAACACCACGCAGCTGGCCCGCCGGCTGAGCGCCGGTGTGCGGTCGCCGGATGAGCAGATCCAGGTGGCCGCACTGTTGTTGCGCGCCAACCTGTGTGAGAACGACGGCAAAGTGTACCGCTCCATCCGGGACGCGGAGATCGCCATGGACATCAGCGGCGACGCGGATGCCTGGGGCACCGCCATGACCACCCAGCACCTCGGCAGCATGTACGGGCAGTCGGCGCGCTATGCGGAGGCGGTCGGGTACTACCGGCGGGCGGTCGACCTGCTCGAGGAGTTGCGGGCCTGGGACGAGGCCGTCGAGATGCGCGGATTCTTGTCGGTGACGCTGTCGGGTGTGGGCGACCCCGCATCGGCGCGGCAGGCGCTGGAGCCCGCCCTCGCGGTGGTCGCCGCACCGCCCCTGCACGACACGGTGCTCAAACCCAACCACCGCGTCGCCGCGGTGACGGCCGCACTGGCCGAAATCGAACTCGCCGAAGGGAATATCGACACCGGGCTGCGCCGCTACCGGCAGCTTCCCGCGCTCATGGATTGGCCGCACAATGTCGGGATGCCGGGCCCGGCGACCTTCATCTTCGTGTCGGCGGCCATCGACGCCCATGTGCTGCACGGCCGTTCCGAGGAACTGGGCCGGATCGTGCCGGAGCTCACCGGCATCGCGGTGGACGTGCTCGGCGGCCAGTATTGGGACCTGCCGCAGATCGGCGCGGTGAGCTGCGCGATCGGCACCTACCTGGTGGCCACCGGACACCAGGTCGAGCAGGGGCTGGAGCTGATCGCCCTGACGCCGAAGGTTTTCGGACGCCAGGACTACTCGGTCATGCAGTGGCAGTGGCACTTGGATCTGCATCGCCCGCGGGTCGGGGACGAGCGGATCGCGGCCGCACAGGACGCGGTGGCGAGCCTGGGCCGCCGCCGCGCCGCCGAACGGATCATGGCCAATCTTCAGGTCGTCAACGGGACGTTCTGAGCGGTTCGGAGCGCTCCGAATCCGCCTCGGGGTCTGCCGAATCCGACTCGGGTGCCTCGGATTCGGCCGTGCCGGTGCGCAGCAGCCGCCAGGCCAGCACCCCCAGCGCGAGCGCGGCGAGCACCAGCAGCACGGTGCTGTTGGAGACCAGATCGCCCAGCTGCCGCACCTTGTTCTCCATGGCGAATTCGGTGTCGGCACTGAGGATTCCGGGCAGTGCGGCGGTGCCGTCGAAGGCCAGGAACAGCGCGCCCAGCGCAATGAAGAACAGGCCCGACAGCACCGAGGTGGTGTGCAGTTCCACACGGCCGATTCGGAAGGTGCGCCCGCGCAACCACTTTCGTTTGCCCAGCTCGAAACGGTCCCACAGCGAGGCCAGCACGAACAGCGGTGCGGCCAGGCCCAGGGCGTAGACCGCGAGCAGCAGTCCGCCGTGCACCGGTGAGCCGCCGACGGCCGCCACCGCGAGGATGGAGCCCAGGATCGGGCCCGCGCAGAAGCCCGCCAGGCCGTAGACCAGGCCCAGTAGATACACCGCGCCCGCCTGCTCGGGCCGCCCCTGCTTGGCGGCCGCGCGCTGGGCGAAGCCGAAAGCGAAACCGCGGCCGAGGATTTGGATGACGCCCAGCACGATGATGGTCCAGCCGCCGATGGCGATCAGCAGCTCGCGATGCCCGACCAGCAGCCGCCCGGCCATCGAGCCCGCCGCGCCGAGCGGGACCAGGGTGGTGCACAGGCCCAGGTAGAAGATGCCGGTGCGGGCCAGCAGCTTGCCCTGATTCTCGAAGGAGTAGGCGAAGAAGCTGGGCAGTAGCAGCGCGCTGCACGGGCTCAGCAGTGCCAGCAGTCCACCCAGGAAGGCCGCGAAAAACCCGATGCCGCCGGTCATTCCGTGGCCTGCCCGGCGGTCGTGCGGGCGGCGTCGATGGCCGCGCGGAATTGCTCGATGGGCTGCGCGCCCAGGATCGGGCGGCCGTTGATCAGGAAGGCCGGGGTGGAATTGACCCCGATGCCGATGCCCTCGTTCACATCCGCCTGCACGGCCGCGGTGGCGGCGGGGGAGTCCAGATCGGCGCGGAATTTCTCGATATCGGGAACGCCCGCCGCACCGGCCAATTCGACGAGCTTGTCACGGGTGAACGCGCCGGTGTTCTTCTTCTCGGGCGTGTGGTCGAACAGCGCCCTGTGGTACTCCCAGAACTTGCCCTGCTGCCCGGCCGCCCAGGCCGCGCGCGAGGCGTCCTCGGATTCCGCGCCGAAAATGGCCATGCTGCGCCATTCGATGCGCAGCACGCCCTGGTCGACGTATTGCGAGACGAGCTGGGGCTCGATCTTGGTGGCGAACACCTTGCAGAACGGGCACTGGAAATCCGAGTACTCGACCATTACGACCGGCGCGTCGGCACGGCCCATGGCGAGCGGATCCTTGGCATCGCGCTTGGCCATCTTCGCCAGCTGCGCGTACATGGGATTGGTCTCGGTCGCCGCCGCGGCGGGCTTGTCGGATTTCTTGTCCGAACCCACCATTTGAATCGCGGCAATGGCGAGCAGTCCGATCGCCGCGATGACGGCGAGTCCGGCGAAGGTTTTTCTGCGGTTGGAATTGGGTTTTCTACGCTTGGAATTCGTGGTCTTTCGGGACATGCGTGTACTCCTCAACGGCCGCATCGAGAATGACGAAAAGGTGCTGGATCATTCAGAGGGTCTAAATGATCAGCACGGTCGTCAGATGCGGAGCCGCCACCGCGAGGGTGGGCGCGCGAGGTTGCTTCCCGATCGAAAGCGGTTGGGGTGACCGGAATTCCGGTTCGAGGGCGGTGCAGTCGGCGACCAGCTGGTCGCCGATCACCCGCGGCGGGGTGGCGAGGGTGCCCGTTGGATCGGAGGCCGGATGTTCCTGCCTGCGGCACGACGGCATCGGGTCGACCGCTTGGTGCCCGGAATCCTTGACCACGTGCGTCTGGACGGCGGCCACGCTCGGTGTGCTCGATTCGAGCATCGAAAGCCGCTGTGACGAGCCCCATCCCGCGACCGCGGCGATGAGCCCCATGACGATCACGATTCCCGTGAAAAGCGCACCCCAATACGGCCGAATGGACTTTCGGCATAGCGGGGCGGTTGCGGGATTCACCGAACCGACCATAACAGAACGCCCGCCCATCGATTTTCTCGATGGACGGGCGTCCCAACCGCGGGGCGACCGGTCGCGTCAGGCGCGCCGCATGTACGCCTTCACCGCGAGCGGGGCGAAGACCGCGATCACCACGATGGAGCCGACGATCGACCAGAGCAGGTTCGAGCTGTAGACATTGCCGTTCATCAGCTCGCGGGCCGCATTGACCATGTAGTAGATCGGGTTGGCCTTGTTGATGCCCTGCAGCCAGCCCGGCATGGTCGAGACCTGGGCGAACGCGCCGGACATGAAGGTCAGCGGGAACATGATCATCATCGAGACGCCCTGCACCGCGGCCGCGCTCTTGCCGGTGATGCCGACCAGCGCCCAGATCCAGCTCACCGCGAACGAGCAGAACACCACGACCAGACCCGCGACGACCACACCGACGACGCCGCCGGCCGGCCGGTAGCCCAGGATCAGGCCCATGCCCACGGTGAGCACGGTAGCCAGCCCGTAGCGCACCATATCGGCGATGAGCGCCCCCGCCAGCGCCGAAATGCGGGCGATGGGCAGGGATTTGAACCGGTCGAAGACGCCCTTGTCCATGTCCTCGCGGAGCTGGGTGCCGGTGACCACGGAGGTCAGCACGACCGTCTGGACCAGAATGCCGGGAATCAGGATCGGCAGGTAATCGTGCACATTGCCGCCGATCGCCCCGCCGAAGATGTAGGCGAACAGCGCGGTGAACAGGATCGGCTGCACGGTGACGTCGAACAGCTGCTCCGGATTGTGTTTGATCTTCAGGATGCCGCGGTAGGCCATGGTGAGCGAATTCGCCACGGTCTGCTGGAACGGAATGTGGTTGCTTACTTCGGGAATGGGTGCGGCGGTGGCCGCGTGCCGCCCGGTGACAGGGGCGGTGAGAGTCGTGGTCATGCCGCGCTCCGTTCGGTCTCGTCGGTGTCGTCCTCGGCGGCGTGCCCGGTGAGTGCGAAGAACACTTCGTCCAGGCTCGGCTTGGCGACATTGATCTCGTCGACCCGGATGTCGTGCTCCCGCAGCCGGATCAGGATGTCGGTGGTGATGGAGGGGTCGGGCAGGGGAGCGGTGATGCGCCCCGCCTCGGGGGTGATGGTGGCCTCGACGCTCCGGCCCGCCGCGTGGGAGAGCAGCTCGCCCACCAGGTTTCGCGCCTCCTCGATGCGGTCGCGCTCGGCCAGCGTCAGCTGCAACGCGGACAGCCCGACCGAGGACTTGAGCTCGTCGGAGGTGCCGTCGGCGATGACCTTGCCGCGGTCGATGACCGCGATCCGGTCGGCCAGCTGATCGGCCTCGTCCAGGTACTGCGTGGTGAGCAGCACGGTCGAGCCCTCCCGCACCAGCCGCCGGATGGTGTCCCACATCTGGGCGCGGGTGCGCGGATCGAGGCCGGTGGTCGGCTCGTCCAGGAACAGCAGCGGCGGGCGCGAGATCAGGCTGGCGGCCAGGTCCAGGCGGCGGCGCATGCCGCCGGAGAAGTTCTCCAGGGGCTTGTCGGCGGCGTCGGTCAGCCCGAACTCCTCGAGCAGGTCGGCCGACTTGCGCCGCGCATCGGACTTGGACAGGCCCAGCAGCCGCGAGAAGATGATGAGATTCTCGGTGGCGGTGAGCTTTTCGTCGACGGAGGCGTACTGGCCGGTCACGCCGATCAGCGAGCGCACCGCGGTCGGCTCGGCGAGCACGTCGCGGCCGAAGATCCGGGCGCTGCCGCCGTCGGGGCGCAGCAGGGTGGCCAGCATGCGGATGGTGGTGGTCTTGCCGGCTCCGTTGGGTCCGAGTACGCCGTAGACAGCCCCCCGCGGCACCGCGAGACTCACGCCGTCGACGGCCCGCTGCTCCCCGAAGACCTTGACCAAGCCGTCCGCCTCGATGGCGAGAGGTTCAGCAGGTGTGTAAGAAGTCATGGCTACACCTTGCGGGCCGGGTCTTGCACCCCCCTTGCACCGCGATTGCGTCCCCCGCGCAAGCGGCGGACGCGCGCACGCAAGTCAGCTCGACAGCTCCAGGGCGGCCGGTACCGCCGCGAACGCGCCGCGCAGGCCCTCGAGCAGCGCGGCCCGCCCGCCCTTGCCGGCGTCGTAGACCCAGGCCCGGCCCGCGATGCTCCACGCGGTGGTGGTCAGTTCGGCCAGGATCTGCGGCCGCAGATCATCGGGCGCGAGACCGAGCTTGTCCCTGAGCAGCGCCACGGCCTCCTTCTCGACACCCGACCGGTAGTAGTCGATGTGTCCCATGAGCGCGGGTGCGGTCAGGACCAATCGTCGCGTGGCGATGTAGCGCTCGTCCCAGTCCGGCGGCAGGTCGGCGGCGGTCGTGGCGAGGGCGTCCCGCAGCGCGGTCAACGTCGAACCCGACAGCTCCCGATCTCCCAGTGCCGCAAGGTAACTCGACCAGAGCTCGGTTTCCGCCTCGATGGCCACCGCCTCCTTCGTGGCGAAGGCGCGGAAGAAGGTGCTGCGCGAGACCTCGGCCTCGTCGACCAGCTGCTCGATCGTGGTGGCGTCGAAACCCTGCTCGGTGAACAGCCGCAGCGCGGCATCGGCGAGGGCCCGGCGGGTGCGCAGTCGCTTGCGTTCGCGCAGGGGGAGGGAGCGGTCGTCGGTGGCCATGCCGGAATCCTAGCCGGACGAGCCGGAGTCACGAAAAAAACTAAGTTCCAATTGGGACTTGCGCACGAATGGAACTCAGTGTCAGAATCTAATCACCAACGAAGCACCACCTGATCGAGGAGATCGACATGAGCACCACCGCCACCATCACCCTGAACCCGTCGATCATCGGCCAGGCCGAGAAGCACCACACCGCGGTGCTGTCGCTGGCGCTGTCGGGCACCACGCTCGACGAGAAGCAGTGGATCACCCTGAACCAGGCGCTGGCCGCCGGCGCCGCGGTCGAGCGGGACGCGCACATCGCGCGGATCGCCACCATGACGCAGTGGGCTCCGGCCGCGGTCGCGGACGCGCTGTCCGCGCTGCTGGAGTCCGGACTGCTGGCGGCGCAAGGGGATCGGATCGAGGTCACCGAGGTCGGTCGCGCGATGGTCGGCCGGGTGCGCGCCGAGTCCGGGCGAATCGTCAACGCCGCCTACGGTTCCGTGTCGCCGGAGGACCTGGCGACCGTGGCCCGGGTGCTGACCGTCATCACGGCGCGGATGGCCGAGGAGCTGGCCGGGGCCGAATCAGCTCGGTGACGCGGCCAGCAGCAATTCGCGCAGCCGCGCCCGGTCGGGCTTGCCCGGGCCGCGCAGCGGAAGTTCGTCCAGCACAGCCAGTTCGCGCGGGGCGGCGATGGCGTCCAGCTCGGCGACCACGTGTTCACGCAGTTCGTCGAGGCTCGGGGCCGTCGCGCCCGGGGCAGGGACGATGGCCGTCGCCACGCGCTGGCCGAGACGTTCGTCGGGGAGGCCGAGGACCACGCATTCGGAGACGGCCGGGTGCGTGATCAGGACGGCCTCGACGACCTGGGGGATGACCAGCAGGCCGCCGGTCATGATGGCCTCGTCGAGGCGGCCGGTAATGGTGAGCACGCCGTTCTCGAAGTGGCCGGCGTCCTCGGTGCGGAACCAGCCGGGTTCGGCGAAGGCGGGATGGTCGGCGATATTGCGGTAGCCCTTGGCGACCATGTCGCCGCCGAGCAGCACCCGGCCCTCCTCGATGCGTACCTTGGTGCCCGTCAGCGGTACTCCCTCGTACACGCAGCCGCCGCAGGTCTCGCTCATGCCGTAGGTGCGGAACACGGTGATGCCCGCCGCCCGCGCTCGCTCCAATACCGGCTTCGGGGTGGCGGCCCCGCCGACCAGCACCCCGTCCAGCGAGGCCAGCGCCGCGGTGGCGGCCGGCTCGTCGAGGGCCTTGATGAGCTGGGTCGGGACCAGCGAGGTGTAGCGGCGCTCGCCGCGCATGCTCGCGATCGCGCCGACCAGCGCCTCGGGCAGGAAGCCGCCGGAGACGTCGAGCGTGATCGGTTCGGTCCCGGCCAGAATGCTGCGCAGCAACACCTGGATGCCCGCGATGTGATGGGTCGGCAAGGCCAGCAACCACTGCCCGGGACCGCCCAGGCGCTCGTGGGTGGCGTCGCCGCTGGCCCGCAGATTGGCCGGGGTGAGCATGGCGCCCTTGGGGTTTCCGGTGGTGCCGGAGGTGGTGACCACCAGGGCCACGTCCTCGTCGATCTCCTCGCCGGGCCGCAGGCTGCCGCTCAGCCGCTGGGTCTCGCGGCGGTCGGCGGTCGGTACCGGGAGCCAGGCCGGGCCGTTGCCCTCCAAGGCCTCTCGGAGATGCGGCAATACTTCGCCCACCGCTGCGCCGGTGGGCATGGGAAGGATTCGGAGGGTATTGCTCACGTTCGCGATCGTGTCATTCCGTGGGGTGGCGGCGCGCGGAGGGGTCGGCGCCCGGTTGTCGATTGCTGAAGGTCGAGTGCGGTCAGTCGGACGTCGGTGTCGCCAGCGGCCATCCACCGGCTGCGAGCCTGGAGGCCACCCGAGCGATATCGTCCTCGCCGGGCTGCTCCTTGGCAACTCGGGCAATCGCCGCCTCGATGTCGGCGCGCTCGATGTCGGAGGCGGCCACGCGCTCGCGGATCAGCTCCTCCACCACCAGGTGCACCTCGTAATCGGTGAGCCTGCGGTGCAGCACCGCCAGCAGTGCCACATAGTCCGATTGCGGGATGCCCTGCGGGTATCCGGCTCTCAGCCAGTCCAGCACCTTCTGCATCACATTGGTGCGCGGCGTCGGATCGGATGACGGTTGTTCTGCGGGGGTGCTCACGAGCGTGCCTTTCGATGAGGCGGCGTCACGCGCCGAGCAGGTGAATGCCGAGCCGGGTGGCCAGGAAGCCGCGTGCGATGAACAGCACACCGACCACCACCGCGATCATGACGACCGCGAAGCAGAGGGTGGACGCGACCAGGGCCGCGGTCCGCGTGGTTCCGGTCGCGCCGTCGTCGACCTGGGCCCGGCAGCGGATGCCGACCGCGAACACGGTCGGCAGTCCGGCCCCGAAGATCAACGCGGCCAGCATGACTCGCCACAGGTCGGAGAGGTTGTGCAGCAGGGAGTGCATCGCGGTCTCCTAACGCATTCCGACGGTGTCGTCATTGCGGCGAACCGCGGGGGCGTCCTTGCCGTGGGGCTGGGCGGCCGGGGCCGCGGTGTCCTCCCAGTCGTCGGTGACGTTGTGCGAGTTCACCACCGCGCGCTTGGACCGGAACCAGATGAACGCGGCCATGGCGATCAGCAGCGCGAACACCACCAGCACACCGGCCGTGCCGCCGATGCCGTGCAGCAGGCCCCAGCAGATCGCGCCCACCACACCGGCCAGCGGCAGCGTCAGCACCCAGGCCGTGACCATGCGCCCGAGCACGCCCCAGCGCACCTCCGCGCCGGGCCGTCCGATGCCGGAGCCGAGGATGGATCCGGTCACCACCTGGGTGGTGGACAGCGGCAGGCCGAAGTGGGCCGAGGTGAGAATGATCGCCGCGCTGGTGGATTCGGCGGCGAAGCCCTGCGGCGGCGCGATGTCGACCAGGCCCTTGCCCAGGGTGCGGATGATGCGCCAGCCGCCCAGGCAGGTGCCGGCGGCCATGGCGATGGCGCAGGACACGATCACCCACAGCGGCAGCGGATCGCTGGCCTTGGCGGAACCGTGCGCGATCAGCGCCAGGAAGATGATGCCCATGGTCTTCTGCGCGTCATTGGTGCCGTGCGCCAGCGAGACCAGGGAGGCGGTGCCGATCTGTCCCCAGCGGAAGCCGCCCGCGACGGTCTTCTCATTGCTGCCCTTGGTGATCCGGTAGACCACCCAGGAGGCGATGGAGGCGACCAGCGCGGCCACGATCGGGGACAGCAGGGCCGGGATGATGATCTTGGCGATCACGCCCTTGCTGCCGTGCGCCCAGATCACGCCGTGCAGGCCCAGCGCCGCGATGGTGGAACCGATGAGACCGCCGAACAACGCGTGCGAGGAACTCGACGGCAAACCCAGCAGCCAGGTGAACAGATTCCACAGGATGCCGCCGACGAGACCGGCGAAGACGATGTCGAGCAGCGCCCGCCCGCTCACCTCCGACAGGTCCACGATGCCCTCGGCGACCGTCGCGGCGACGGCCACACTGAGGAAGGCGCCGATCAGATTCAGCGCCCCGGACAGGAGTACGGCGGTACGCGGACGGAGCGCACCGGTCGCGATGGAGGTAGCCATCGCGTTCGCGGTGTCGTGGAATCCGTTGGTGAAGTCGAATGCCAAGGCTGTGCAAACAACGATCAGCAGAACGAGCAGTTCGGCAGACACACCGATCAGTCTGCGCTATACCCTTTACGCTCCGTTAACCGGTGCCCCCCGACGCATTTCACAGTTACCTTCGTGCTAAGGGGTGGCGGCCCGCGGACGCGCGGATTCCGGCGGTGCGGTCAGTCGCCCCGGATGTCCCGGCGGATCGGGTGATTCGCCGGAATCTCCACGAAGATCAGGGGCACCCCGTCGGGGTCGCGGACCCACATTTCGATGAGTCCCCACGGCTCCTGCCGGGGTGCGCGCTCGATCTCGATCCCGCGCAGCGCGAGTTCGGCCGCGGTGTCGCCACAATCACGAACCTGCAGCCAGAGTGCTCCGGAGAACCCGCCCGGAGCGTCCTCCGCCCGCCCGTGCCCGGCCACCTCGACCAGCGACTGCCCGGCGAAAAAGACCGTCCCGCCCGGATACTCGCGGGCGATGGCCAGCCCGAGCCCGTCGCGGTAGAACGCCAGCGTCCGCTCGTAATCGGCCGGTCGCAGGATGACCCGACTGCTCAGTATCTCCATGAGTGCAGCATGACAGCTTGCCGTTTGCTGCTGCCCGGATTCAGAAGTAGTAGGGGTAGGGCTTCCAGTCCGGTTCGCGCTTCTCGAGGAAGGCGTCGCGGCCCTCGACCGCTTCGTCGGTCATATAGGCCAGGCGGGTCGCCTCACCTGCGAAGAGCTGCTGACCGACCAGCCCGTCGTCCTGAAGGTTGAAGGCGTACTTCAGCATCCGGATCGCCTGCGGCGACTTGCCGAGAATGTCGGCCGACCACTCCAGCGCGACATCCTCGAGCTGCTCGTGATCCACGACCGCGTTGACCGCACCCATCTGGTGCATCTCCTCGGCCGTGTAGGGCCGCCCCAGGAAGAAGATCTCGCGGGCGAACTTCTGCCCCACCATCTTCGCCAGGTAGGCGCTGCCGTACCCGGCGTCGAAGCTGCCCACATCGGCGTCGGTCTGCTTGAACCGCGCGTGCTCGCGCGAGGCCAGGGTGAGGTCGCACACCACGTGCAGGCTGTGCCCGCCGCCCGCGGCCCAGCCGTTCACCAGCGCGATGACCACCTTGGGCATGAAGCGGATGAGCCGCTGCACCTCGAGGATGTGCAGTCGCCCGGCGCGCGCGACGTCCACGGTGTCGGCGGTCTCGCCGGAGGCGTACTGGTAGCCGCTGCGCCCGCGGATGCGCTGGTCGCCGCCGGAGCAGAAGGCCCAGCCGCCGTCCTTGGGGCTGGGTCCGTTGCCGGTGAGCAGGACCGCGCCGACGTCGGGGGTCATGCGGGCGTGATCCAGGGCGCGGTAGAGCTCGTCGACGGTGTGCGGCCGGAAGGCGTTGCGTACCTCGGGGCGATCGAAGGCGATCCGGACGGTGCCCTGGTCGATGTGCCGGTGGTACGTGATGTCGGTGAGGTTCTCGAATCCCGGAACGGGCCGCCACAGCGTCGCATTGAAGGTCACGGGTCTGAACATACTGTTCCGGTTCGCGCCGTGGTGAAGGCCCACCGCAGTTCGGCGCGGTGTTTTGCGCGTCACTCGAAAATCGCGGCGGCGGAATTCGGCCATCGGACAAGGCCGCTGATTGTTAGCGGGATGGATTGCCCGATGGCACGATCGGACGCTTGCTCCTCCTGGTCGGAGCACGCGGACCCGGCGGTAACCGAAAGTGAAACGCTGCCAACCGATTGCGGAGGGCTTACAGTGCTGTTGCTGCTGTGGCAGTAGCAGCGCATTGGCATCGTGTGTGCGGGGACACCGGTGCGTATAGTTGCGTGCGCTCGTTCATCGAAAAACTATCCGGAGGAACCTGAAAGTGGTTGCAGCACTGTCTGAATCCCTGCTCGATGACGCCAAGCGTCCGGCCTTCATCGCCGACGCGGAGAAGGTTCTGGACGAGGAGGTGTCGGACAAGGGCGGCGCGTCGGGCCTCGTCGTCAAGGGCGGCTACGCCGCGATCAAGAAGGTCAGCCCCTCGATCGTGGGTGACGCGCTGACCTCTTTCGCGCCCAAGTTCGTCGAGCAGCTCGAGCCGTACTGGGCCGAGTACCAGAACGGCGGCGCGGCGTCGTTCGCCGATCTGCTGGTCGCCAAGCAGGACGAGGTGGCCGACGCGCTGCTGTCGGTGACCGACGCGCGTGCCGAGGCGTCCTCGCGTCCGGCGCTGACCAAGGTCTACAACTCCATGCGCTCGTCGGCGAAGAAGCATGTCACCGAGGCGCTTCCGCGTCTGGGTGAGCTGGTGCAGAAGCACGCTGGTTAATAAGACCGACCGGTTCGCGGCCCGGCGAGGGGCCGCGAACAGTCTGGTGATGCGAGGCCCGCGAGGTGGTTCCCGGGCACTCGCCCCCTCTTCTCCGCGTAATCAGCCCTGGGACTTGCCGACTCGCCAGTAGCCGGTGAAAGTGATGTCCGCCTTGGGAATCTCGCGCTCCTGCGCCAGATGCCGCCGCACGCCCGCGGCCAGCTTCTGCTCGCCCGCGACGAAGGCGTAGACGCCCCGGCTCGGAAGGTCCGCCCCGCGTACCGTCTCGGCCGCCAGCGCGCCCACCTCGGCGTGCGCGTCCGTGCGGACCAGCCAGTTCACCTGCACGCCTTCGGGTTCGCCCAGTTCCTGCGCGTCCTCGGCGTGCGGAATCTCGATATAGGCCGCGCCCTTGGTCCCGCGCGGCAGCGACCGCAGCACGCCCGCGATGGCGGGCAGCGCGCTCTCGTCGCCGACCAGCAGCGTCCAATCACTGTGGTCGGGAGCCTGATACATGATGCCCTCGTCGAGGATGCCGGCCTTGGACCCGGGCGTGGCATTGTTCGCCCAGGCCGAGGCCGGGCTGTCGTCGCCGTGCGAGACGAAGTCGATGTCGATCTCGGCCGTGCTGCCGAACTCCCCGAAACCGGCGGCCCGGTAGTCGCGCACGGTGTAGTTGCGCGCCAGCGGGCGGTGCTCCTTGCCCATCATGAGGTACTGCGCGTACCAGCCCAGATTGCTGGCCGAGGTGGGCAGCTTGAGGCTGCCG
The DNA here is from genome assembly GCF_041154655.1 of Nocardia sp. JMUB6875. Taxonomy (NCBI): domain Bacteria; kingdom Bacillati; phylum Actinomycetota; class Actinomycetes; order Mycobacteriales; family Nocardiaceae; genus Nocardia; species Nocardia sp. JMUB6875. The sequence goes on along the minus strand of NZ_BAAFGR010000069.1, from coordinate 24,584 downwards.
TCGCGCCCGGGCGTGAACAGCCGGAACCACTGGTCGAAGCCCATGGCGGTGAAGCCCGCCAGGCCCTGCCCGCCCACGGTGACGCGGACGAAATTGGGGCTGATCCGTTTGCTGGCCAGGACTTCCGCGGTGAGGATCTCGCGGTGCTCGGGCTTGACATACTTGCTGCGCTTCGCCATTCGCTTAGGTTAGCAAAGCCTAACTTACCAGCATAGGTGTGAGCGGGGCGACGCAGCGCTCCGGGCCGCTGTCTGAGAGGCTGGAGGCGTGAATCCTTCGACTGCACAGGCGCACGTCGTCGTCGACGAGCTGGCGCGCGGCGGAGTCCGGGACGTCGTCCTGTGCCCCGGATCGCGAAACGCGCCGCTGGCCTTCGCATTACAGGCCGCGGACCAGGCCGGGCGCATCCGGCTGCACATGCGGATCGACGAGCGCAGCGCCGGATTCCTGGCCATCGGCCTGGCCGCCGCGAGCGGCCGCCCGGTGCCCGTCGTCATGACCTCCGGCACCGCCGTCGCCAATCTGGGCCCGGCCGTGCTCGAGGCCAACTACGCCCGCGTGCCGCTGATCGTGCTCAGCGCCAACCGCCCCTACGAGATGCTCGGCACCGGCGCGAACCAGACCGTCGAACAGTTCGGGCTCTTCGGTAGCCAGGTGCGCGCCGCCATCAGTCTCGGACTGGCCGAGGCCGAACCCGACGACCCGCGGTACTCCAAGCAGAACAGCGTCTGGCGCTCGGCGGTGTGCCGGGTGCTGGCCGCCGCCCGCGGCACCCGCTCCGGCAATGCCGGACCCGTGCACTTCGACATCCCGCTGCGCGAACCCCTGGTCCCGGACCTGGCCGCCGGGGACGCGCTGCCGCCCGGCCGGGACGGCGAACGGCCCTGGACGGCAACGCAATACGCCACCCTCGATGTGCCCCTGGACATCGATCTGACCCCGGACACCGTGGTCATCTCCGGGCACGGTGCGGGCCATCGCCCCGAGCTCGCGGCGCTGCCCACCGTCGCCGAACCGACCGCGCCCATGCACGGCCCGGCCCTGCATCCGCTGGCGCTGGGACTGCTGAAGCCCAAGCAGGCCATCATCACCGGCCGCCCCACCCTGCACCGGCAGGTGTCGAAGGTGCTGGCCGATCCCGAGATCACGGTGTTCGCGCTGACCACCGGCCCGCGCTGGCCCGATGTCTCGGGCAATGTGGTCGGCACGGGCACCCGCGCGGTCACCTCCGGCGCGCCGCGGCCGGAGTGGCTCGAGCAGTGCCGGGATCTGAACGAGAAGGCCGTCAATGTCGTTCGCGCCGAACTGGCCGGACACCCGAAGCCGACCGGCCTGCATGTGGCGGCCGTGGTCATGGACGCCCTGCACGAGGGCGATCAGCTGCTGCTCGGCGCGTCCAACCCGGTGCGCGACGCGGCGCTGGTCTCGCAGCCGCGGCCCGGCGTGCGGGTGCTGTCCAATCGCGGTGTGGCCGGTATCGACGGCACCGTGTCGGCGGCGGTCGGCGCGGCGCTCACCCATCCCGGCCGCACGGTCGCGCTGATGGGCGACCTGACCTTCCTGCACGACGCGTCCGGCCTGCTCATCGGCCCGGGCGAGCCGCGGCCGGAGGACCTCACCATCGTGGTCGCCAATGACGACGGCGGCGGCATCTTCGAACTGCTCGAACAGGGCGATCCGCAGTACGCGGGCGTGTTCGAACGGGTCTTCGGCACCCCGCACGGCATGGATCTGGCCGCGCTGTGCGCCGCCTACCGGATTCCGCACCGCCAGGTCGACCCGGCGGAACTGGCGGTCGAGCTGACCGGCAATGCCCACGGCATGCGGGTGCTCGAGGTCGCCACCGAGCGGTCGAGCCTGCGGGAACTGCATGCCACCGTGCGGGCCGGCGTCTCGAATTAGCCTGGGCGGGAGCCTTTCGGCTCGAGTGCGGGCAGAGCCGGTCAGTAATCGCTACCGGCGCTGTCCTCGCGATCGTCGTCCAGGGGGACCGGAATCGACTGTTCGACCAGGTCTCCCTCGGAGGCGGTCCAGCCGATGTCCGCGGCCGGGACGTCGGTGATCTCGGAATCGGAGTCGAGCACCTCGTCCACCGGATAGGCGGGGATGCTCTGCTCCACCGAATCGGCCTCGGGCACTGAATCGATGCGATCGATCATCGGATGCTCCTCTCTGCCGGGTGAGCCATGCCGTGCAGTGGGCCACCTCCGAGGATGCGCTCGATCGAGTCGCTCGGCAACCGTCGGTGATCATTCGTCGGGCAGCGGGCCGTCGTCGGCGGGGTGTTCGACCAGGGCCAATACGCGTCCGGCCATGAATCGGGCAGTACGAACCGAACTCCCGGTTCGTGTCACTTCGCTCACTTCCACGATGCCGCGGGCAATGCGCGTCTCTATCCGCCGGCCCGCTCTGGTCGCGATAATTTCGTAGTTCCGAGATCCGTCGCCGGTGTCGACGACGATCTCCACACGATCACCTTTCATCTATCAATTCTCCTCCCTACCAGCGCTTTTCGCCGCTGATCCCGCCTAACGAACCGGTTGCGACGCGGCGCTGCAAGCACATTTCGCGGGTGCCGCGATGAATTGCGCGGCCCCGCCCCGTCCTAATCGATGACCGGGCCGCACCGCGGCTTCGGCATGTCTTCGCACCGCACCGGGAGGAACCATGACCACACCCGAGTTCGATCTGGAAGCCGCCGCCGCGGCGGTGGAGGCGGTCGCCGCCGCCGTCACCGACGCCGATCTCGACCGGCCCACACCCGCGTTGCCCACGGTGCGCGACATGCTCGCCCACGTCCTCGGCTTCACCGAGGGCTTCCGGCAGGGTGCGACCAAGGAGGCGATCGGCAGTTCGCAGCCGCCCGCGCCCGCCGCGCTGCCGGGGGATTGGCGCGATCGCATTCCCGCGCAATTGAAGTCGCTGGTGGCGGCGTGGCGCGAACCGCACGCTTGGGAGGGTGAGACCGAGGTGGGCGGGGTGCTCGCGCCCGCCACGCAGATGGCGCTCTTCGCCCTGGACGAACTGGTGGTCCACGGCTGGGACCTGGCCCGCGCGACCGGACAGCCCTACGCCCCGGCCGACCGGGATCTGGCCGTCCTGCTCGGCTTCCTGCGCGACACCCCGCGCGAGGGCATCCCCGGGCTCTTCGGTCCGGTCGTGGAGGTTCCGGCCGAAGCGCCGCTGCTGGATCGGGTGGTCGGCCTCACCGGTCGCGATCCGGCCTGGACCGCGCCCCGATCATGATGCGGCGGTGGTGAATACGCCCTGTTCGGCGGCGAGCGCGGCGGCCTCGGCCGCGGCGGTGATCGCCGCCGCGTCCACCGGGTCGCCGCTGGCCAGCAGGCGGTAGTAGAGCGGGGCCGAGACGGCGGAAAGGACTGCGCGCGCGTCGGTTCCGGGTGGCACCTCGCCGCGGGCGATCGCGGCCTCGACGCAGGGCGACCATTCGGCGAGCCGGGTGGCGTAGAAGGCGCGCAGGGCGGTGGCGGCGGTGTCGTCGCTGGTGGCGGCCGCGATGACGGCGCGGAAGAGGCGGCCCTGGCGGGGATCGGTGAGGGTTTTGCCGACCAGGCGGGCGTTTTCGAGCAGATCGCCGCGCAGCGTGCCGGTATCACTGTGCGGGAGTGAGGTTTCCGCCATCTCGACCAGCAGGTCGGCGACCAGTCCGGCGGGGGTGCGCCAGCGGCGGTAGACGGTGGTCTTGCCGACCTCGGCGCGGGCGGCCACCTCGGCCAGATCGAGGGTGGCGTAACCGCGTTCGGCCAGCAGGTCGCCGGCGGCGCGCAGCACGGCCTCGCGGACGCGGGCGGTGCGGCCGCCGGGGCGGACCGATCCGGGGGAATCGGCCATGCCTTCCCGGGTGCGTGTGTCGGGCGTCATAACGGGTCTCCAGTTCCATTTGCGACGAGGCGAGTGTAGCGTCGACCGTGTTAATGAAACTGTAGTTCCGTTAGGAGTGGTGGTCATGGAATACCGTCGGCTCGGCGCTTCAGGTCTGATGGTTCCGGCCCTGAGTTTCGGCGCGGGCACCTTCGGGGGTCGCGGCGAACTCTTCTCGGCCTGGGGCGATACCGACGCACGGCAGGCCCGCCGCCTGGTGGACATCAGCCTCGACGCGGGCGTCACCCTCTTCGACACCGCCGACGTCTACTCGGACGGGGCCTCGGAAGAGGTGCTGGGCGAGGCCATCCGGGGCCGTCGCGATCGGGTGCTCATCTCGACCAAGTCCACGCTGCCCACCGGCCCCGGCCCGAACGACGCGGGATCCGGTCGCGCCCGGCTGATCTCGTCGGTCGAGGGCGCGCTGCGCCGGCTCGGCACCGACTACCTCGACCTGTTCCAGCTGCACGCCTTCGATGCGGGGACCCCCGTCGAGGAGGTGCTGTCGGCCCTCGACGATCTCGTGCGGTCCGGCAAGATCCGCTATGTCGGCGCGTCCAATTTCGCGGGCTGGCAGCTGATGAAATCCCTTGCCGCCGCGGACAAGCACGGGTTCCCGCGCTATGTCGCGCACCAGGTCTACTACTCGCTGGTCGGCCGCGATTACGAGTGGGAGCTGATGCCGCTCGGCCTGGATCAGGGCGTGGGCGCGGTGGTGTGGAGCCCGCTCGGCTGGGGTCGGCTGACCGGGAAAATCCGTCGCGGCCAACCGCTTCCGGAGACCAGCCGCCTGCACAAGACCGCCGATGCCGGGCCGCCCGTCGACGACGAACGGCTCTACGACATCGTCGACGTGCTCGAGGACATCGCCGCGGAGACCGGCCGCACGGTACCGCAGATCGCGCTGAACTGGCTGCTGCGGCGGCCGACCGTGGCCACCGTCATCGTCGGCGCGCGCAACGAAGAGCAGCTGCGGCAGAACCTCGGTGCGGTCGGCTGGAGTCTGGACGCCGATCAGATCGCCCGCCTGGACAAGGCCAGCGCGGTCACCCCGGCCTATCCCTATTACCCGTACTACCGGCAGGAAGGCTTCGCGCGCGTCAATCCGCCCGTGGTGTAGGCGGTTACGGGTTCGAGTAGAGACCCTGCGCGAGCACCGGCCACGACGCCTTGAGATCGTCCTGCCAGTAACCCCAGATATGGGTTCCGCTGCTGCGGAATTCGAAAGTGGCCGGAATGTTCAGGGATTCGAGGCGCTTCTGCAGAATGATCGTGGACAGTTCCACATTGGCCTCGATGAACGAGCCGAGCGCCACGGTCTGGGTGGTGTCGGCCGGATTCTTCTCCATCCGCCCGCGCGCGCCCGGGACGTCGAACGCGCCGGGAATGCCATTGCCAGTGGAGATGAAAAGGTTGGTGCCGCGCAGTTTCTCGGCATTGAGGGTGGGATCGTTGGCGGCCCAGAGCGGGCCGTTCTCCGGTCCCCACATGTTCTCGACCTTGCCGCCGCCGTAGAGCTCGGTGACCAGTTTGATGGATTCCCGGCCCTGCGGCGTGACGGTCTGGAAGAAGCCGCTGTACACGGCCGCGCTGCGGAACAGCCCGGGATTGAAGATGACCGAATTCAGTACGGGCAGACCGGCCATGGAGATTCCGGCGATGGCGTTCACGCCATTGGCGCCGAGCGCGGCGTCCATCAGCGGCGGCAATTCCTTGCCCAGATAGGTGGACCACTTGTTCACGCCCAGCGATTTGTCGGGCTGGATCCAGTCGGTGTACCAGGTGAACGCGCCGCCGATGGGCTGCACCACATTGACGTTCTTGTCGGCCAGGAAATCCAGTGCGTCGGTGCGCAATTGCCAGGTGGCCGCGTCCACGCCGCCGCCCGCGCCATTGAGCAGGTAGAGGGTGGGGCGGGCCTCGGAGGTGTCGTCGGGGCGCAGCACGTCGACCGGGAAAACCTGGTTCATGGCGGCGGAGAACACCGAGAAGGTGACGGTGTGCTCGTCCTTGGCGGCCACGGTCTTGATGTAGGAGCCGTCCTCGGTCTTCAGATCGGGGAGGGTGACGCCGGGCAGGGTCGGGGCGCTCGGCTCCGCGCCCGCGGGCACGCCGCCGAGGCTCAGGGACGCGGCGGCCAGCACGATGGCTACCGCAGAACGCACGGCGATTCGACTGATCCTGACCGACATGCGTCAGGAATATCATGTTTTCAGATTGCCGGAGGCGGATTCGGACAGTGTCCGATCAATACACGTCCCGCACGTACCGCTTCTCCGCCACCAGCTGCTTCTTGAACGCCAGCGCGCCGTCCTCGCTCAGCTTGCCGTGAATTCGGGCGATCTTGAGCAGGGTGTCGTCCACATCCTTGGCCATCCGCGCGGCATCGCCGCACACGTAGAAGTGCCCGCCCTCGCGCAGCCACGCCCACAGCTCCGCGCCGTGCTCGATCATGCGGTGCTGCACGTAGATCCGCTCCCGCTGATCCCGGGAGAACGCCAGATCCAGCCGGGTCAGGAAGCCGGAGCGGAACATGTCCTCGAGTTCGGCGCGGTAGTAGAAGTTGTCCTTGGCGTGCTGGTCGCCGAAGAACAGCCAGTTGCGGCCGGTGCAGCCGAGGGCGCGGCGCTCCTGCAGGAAACCGCGGAACGGCGCGATCCCGGTGCCCGGGCCCACCATGATCATGGGCGCGGTCGGATCCAGCGGCGGCCGGAAATGCGGCGCCCGGTTCAGGAAGATCGGCACCCGCGCGTCGGCGCGATCGGCCAGGAAGGTCGAGCACACCCCGCCCCGCCGGGCCGCCGACCCGATGCCCGCCGGATCGCCGTAGCGCACCACACTCACGGTCAGCTGCACCTCGTGCGGGCTCACCAGCGGACTCGACGAGATCGAATACTGCCGCGGCTGCAGCCTTTTCAGCGTCCCCAGCCACTCCACCAGGTCGGCGCGCACCGGGAAGTCCCGCAGCACGTCCACCGCCTGCCGATCCCAGAGATACCCGTCCAGCTCGTTGCGATTGTCGCGGCGCAGCAGTTTGGCCAGCCGCTGGCTGCCATTGTGCTCGCTCACGAACGACAGCAGATCCGAACTCACCCGGGTGATGTCGTAATACGTGCGCAGCGCCTCGGTCAGCGTCAGCTCGCCGTCCTCGACATCGATGATCCGCCGCCCGTCCAGCCCCGTGACCTCGAGCCACTCCGCCACCAGCGCAGCACAATTGGCGGGCCGAATCCCCAGCGAATCCCCGACCTCGTAACTGACTTCCAGATTGCTGAGATCGAACCCGAACTGCCGCACCTCTTTCCCGGATCCATCCCGCGAAAGCAATTCATTGCGAGCCAATGTCGCGAGCACGGGCGAATTGCGCGTGAAAGGCGCGGCCACTCGCTCGCGCGCCCGGCCCGGAGCCATGACGGTGGTGCCCCCGACGTCTCCGGATCCACCGGCGACGCTCCGGCCGCCAGGCTTCGGCGCACCGACACGCTGTCTCGGACCGTGATCGCCGCGACCCGGCGGGATATCGCCGGTCCACAGGGCCGGATGGCTGAATGGGCCGCCGGGAGGGAGATCCCAGTCCGTGTTGTCGCTCAGCGCCCCTGGATCATCGGGCGCAGTGTCGCCCGGCGAATTCGGCGAGGCATCGGCGGTGGCGGCGAGGATGTCGGCTACCTCGTCGAACCAGGCCGCGGACAGGTCCTCGTGGTCGGGCTCGCTGTCGACGCGCGGCAGCAGGCGGGTCGCGCCGCGGTTGGCGAAGAGTTCGTCGAGCTTGCGTCCGTGGCCGCAGAAGTCGTCGTAGGAGGAGTCGCCGAGGGCGAAGACCGCGTAGCGCATGCCGGTCAGCCGGATCGCGCTGTCGTTCAGGCGTTCCCAGAAATCCGCGCCATTGTCCGGCGGGCCGCCGTCGCCGAAGGTGCTGGTGATGACCAGGACATCGCCGGTCAGATCGGACAATTCGGCGGAATCCATATCCAGCAGCAGCGGTGTGAATCCGGAATCGAACAGGTAGGTGGTCAGGGCCGCGGCCAGATCCTCGGCGGTGCCGGTCTGCGAGGCCCACAGCACCGTCACCATCCGCGTCGGCGTCGAGACGTCCGCCCCCGCGCCGGCGTCGGCCGCATCTATCCCGGCGCCGGTCGTCGCCGAACTCGGCTGCGCGCCACGGGAGTACATGCCGCCGAGCAGTCCGTCGATCCAGACCCGGCTGCGCTCCGAGATCGGCGCGGTCTCCGGCAGCACCGGAACACCGGTCACCGGAAGGCTGTGCAGCGCCGCCAGATAGCCGCCGAGATAGATGCGCTCGACCTCGCTGAGCGTCGGCGCGACGGCACCCTCCAAACCGAGCATCGCGGCCAGCGGATGAGTGCCGGTGTCCCCGGCGGCCGGAAGGCTCGGAAACACGCCGAAACCCGTCGGCTCGTTCGATTCGTCCGCGCTCAGCACCGCGACCTTGCGCAATCGAACGGCGCAGGCCTTGAATTCGGGTTGCAACGAGATGGGGTCCACGGCGTCGTTGGTGACGGCGTTGATGGTCAGGTATTCGCCCTGCTCGTCGTTCCAGTGGAAGGGAGCGAAGCAGCTGCCGGGCAGGACTCGGTCGCTGATCTGCACCGGCAGCACCGCGCGACCGCGGCGGGAGGCGATCTCGAGCTGGTCCTCCTCCTGCACCTCGAGCGCCGCGGCGTCGTCCGGGTGGATCTCCAGGAACGGCTTGCCATTGAGCTTGTTCAGCTTCGCCACCTTCCCGGTCTTGGTCATGGTGTGCCACTGGTGTTGCAGGCGGCCGGTATTGAGGACGAACGGGTGGTCGTCGTCGGGCATCTCGTCGGGCAGCAGATGCGGGCGCGGGAAGAACCGGGCCTTGCGGCTGGGGGTGGCGAAGGCCAGGCGGGGAGTGTGGCCGTGCTCGTCGGTGTGGACGGTCTGGCTGATGCCGTCGTTGAGGTAGCGGATCGGGTTGCGACGCTGGGCCGGATCGGCGCACGGCCACTGCGCGGGGCCCTCGGCGAGCATTTCGTAGTCGATGCCGCGCAGGTCGTAACCGGTCGCCGGATTGGCGAAACGCCGGATCTCGTCGAAGATCTCGGCACTGGAGGCGTAGTCGAAGCCGGGAAAGCCGAGGGCGGTGGCCAGCTGCGCGATGAGCTGCCAGTCGGGCCGGGCGTCGCCGATCGGGTCGACCGAGCGCCGCAGCAGGGTCAGGTTGCGTTCCGAATTCACCTGCACGCCATCGGCTTCGGCCCACAGCGTGGCGGGCAGCAGCAGATCGGCATAGGCATTGGTGGCGGTGTCGGTGAACACGTCCTGCGCGATCACCAGTTCGGCGGCCTCCAGTCCGGCGATCACGGTGCGCCGATTCGCCATGGAGGCAACGGGATTGCTGCAGATGATCCACGCGGCCTTGATCCGCCCGTCGGCCAGCCCACGGAACATCTCGATGGAGCCCGGCCCGGCCTCGTCGCGAATCGTGCCCGGTTCCAGTCCCCAGACGTCCTCCACGAACGCCCGGTCCTCGGCCGAGAGCAGGCTGCGCTGTCCCGGCAGTCCCGGTCCCATGTAGCCCATTTCGCGCCCGCCCATGGCATTGGGCTGCCCGGTGAGCGAGAGCGGTCCACTGCCGGTGCGGCAGATGGCGCCGGTGGCCAGGTGCAGGTTGATGATGGCGTTGGTCGACCAGGTGCCGTGCGTGGATTGATTGATGCCCATGGTCCACAGCGACATCCACTCGCCCGCGGCCCCGATCCACTCGGCCGCGGTCCGGATATCGGCCTCGGCCAGACCGGTCACCTCGGCGACCAGTTCGGGCCGGTAGCCGGTCAGGAAGTCCGGCATGCCGCCCCAGCCCTCGGTGTGCTCGGCGATGAATTCGGCGTCGATATCGCCGTTCTCGACCAGCAGGTGCAGCAGTCCGTTCAGCAGCGCCAGATCGGTGCCGGGCTTGATCTGGAGGAACAGGTCGGCGCGGGTGGCGGTGTCGGTGCGCCGCGGATCCACCACGATCAGTTTCGCGCCCGCCTTGAGCCGATCGGCCATGCGCAGGAACAGGATCGGGTGGCAGTCGGCCATATTCGCGCCGATCACGAAGAACAGGTCGGCGTGGTCGAGGTCGTCGTAGGAGCCGGGCGGCCCGTCCGCGCCCAGCGACAGCTTGTAGCCGCCGGCCGCGCTGGCCATGCACAGCCGCGAATTGGCCTCCATGTGCACGGTGCGCAGGTGGCCCTTGGCCAGCTTGGTGGCCAGGTATTGGGCCTCCAGCGACATCTGACCGGACACATACAGCGCGATGGCGTCCGGTCCGTTTGTGTCGAGAATCACTCGAAGTCGTTCGGCCGCTTCGTGAATCGCCTCGTCGACGGGCATGGGCACCGGGGGCTGGCCGCGTTCGGGGCGGCGGTAGGCGGTCTCCATGCGGCCGGGCGCGCCCATCATCTCGGCGTGCGTATTGCCCTTGGTGCACAGCCGCCCGGCGTTGGCCGGATGCGCTCTATCGCCCCTGACCTTGGCGATGATGGGCAGCCCGCGCGCATCGGCCGTGGTCTCGACGGTGATTCCGCAGCCCACCCCGCAGTACGAGCACGCGGTCCGGGTGCTTGTCGGGGGAGTGGGCTGATCCGGCATGGTTCCGAGTTAAGCCAGCCCCGGTTGCGGGCGATTTACCGAAAGTTATCGCTAGATGACAATCCAGCTCACACTCGGATTTCTCGACTGTGAGGCCAGGTCAGCGGCCTGCCGTGAGCAATGCCACAGCTCAGAGCTTGTAGGCGCGATGCAGGGCCACGATCCCGCCGGTGAGATTGCGCCACTTCACCGCCGACCAGCCCGCATCCGCGATGCGCAGGGCCAGCTGCGCCTGATTCGGCCAGGCCCGGATGGATTCGGCCAGGTAGACGTAGGCGTCCGGATTGGAGCTCACCGCATTGGCGACCTGCGGGAGCGCCTTCATCAGGTATTCCATGTACACCGTCCGGAACGGCGCGAATGTCGGCGTGGAGAACTCGGCCACCACCAGGCGGCCGCCGGGCTTGGTCACCCGCAGCATCTCCCGCAGCGCCAGATCCGGATCGGAGACATTGCGCAGCCCGTAGGAGATGGTGACCGCGTCGAAGGACTCGTCGGCGAAGGGCAGGGCCATGGCATCGCCCGCCACCATCGGCACATTCCGCCAGCGGCCCGCCGCGAGCATGCCCTGGGAGAAGTCGGCGGCCAGGCACCAGGCGCCCGACTTGGCCATTTCCACCGTCGAAACACCGGTTCCCGCCGCGAGATCGAGGACTCGCTCACCGGGCCGCAGCGCCAGCGCCTTCCGGGTCATCAGCCGCCAATAACGGTCGATGCCTCCGGTCATCACGGTATTGGTGATGTCATACCGCTTGGCGACGCCATCGAACATCGACGCCACATCGCGCGGCTGCTTGTCCAGCTGGGCCCGAAACGATTCCCGCTGCCGTAATTTCGCCACCTTCGCACCTTATCCGGCGCTGCGGGCTCGCGACGATCGTCCCCGCGCGGCGCGCGCCCAGCGCACGATCGCGTTGAACCACAGGGTCGGCGGCGAGCCGAGCAGCCACAGCAGGGGCAGCGCGATGGTCCAGGCGACCACGATGACCGACAGTGCCGGAATGATCGCGACACGCGCATCGCGACCCGCCACCCGCACCAGATCGGGATCGCTGCGCCGATATTCGACATTGATGCGCTCGCCGACGGTCAGCTTGGTCGGATACAGCACGCCGGTCTTCGGATTGTGGGTCTCGCCGTCGGGCGTCACGAAGATGACCGCGGACCGCAGCGTGCCCGCCGAGAGCACTTCGGCGCTGGTCACGCCCTTGTCGGAGTTGATCAGACTATCGTCGCGCCAAGCCGCCAGCACCAGCAGCACGGCCAGCACGCTGAAGACCGACGCGGTGATGACGACCCCTATCCGGGCCCGCCGCAACCGAACAGTCCGTCGCTGTTCAGCGCTATGAGACTGGCTAGTTTCCGACACTTCAGCAGGCTATTCCATCCCTGAGCTACGGTCTTCGCCATGTCCCGAAAATTCAGCTTCACCGTGCAGTACAGCGTTCCGGTCGAAGATCTTCACCGGGCACTCACCAATGACGAGATGTGGCAGGCACGCTTCGAAGGAGCGTCCACCGCCACGCTGGAGCTCACCCACCCGGACGGCCCCGGCACCATTCGCATCCATATGACCGAAAAAGCACCCGAAGACCAGATTCCCGGCATCGTCAAGAAGGTGCTCAAGAGCGATCTCATGCTCGAGCGCACCGACACCTGGGGCCCGCTCGCCGACGGCGTCGCCAAGGGCGCCTTCACCGGCCGCTCCGGCGGCATCACCACCGAGATGGCGGGCGAGTTCGAATTGCGGCCCACCGCAGAGGGTTCCGAGATCGAGGTCACCGGCACCGTCGACGTGAAGGTCCCGCTGGTGGGCGGGGCCATCGAGCCGCTGGTCGAGAACCTGCTCAAGAAGGTCATGAACAGCGAGCGCAAGTCCGTCGAGACCTGGTTCGCCGCACAGAACGCCTGATTCCGGTTCAACCGTGGATGCGGGGGTGGTCCCGCATCCACGGGCCGGGCTCACTCCGGCCCGAACTGCGCGGTGGCCGGATCGAATTCGCGCGGTTCCATCAGCACGAGCCAGTTGCCGGAGTTGTCGCGGATGATTGCTTCCACGCCGTAGGGGCGCTCCGACGGCGGCTGCACGAACTCCACGCCCTTGGCGGTGAGCTCCTCGAAGGTCTTCTGGCAGTTCTCGGTTCGCAGCCCCAGCGCGCCGTGCGTGCCGTTCTTCATGGACCGGCGGATGGCCTCGGCGAGATTGTCGTCCAGCGGGGGACCCGGAATCATCAGCGTGACCTCGAGTTCCGGATGATTCGGATGCGTCACGGTCACCCAGCGGAAACCGTTGTCGCCCATGGTCACATCGCTGGACTCCACGAAACCCAGCTTCTCGGTGTACCACTGCTTGGCGGCGCTCTGATCGGTCACGTACACGGTCACTAGCGAGACATTGGTGATGGTCGTCATGCATAAAAGGCTATTGACCAGCAGGCCCCCCGGGCTTCTCCAGAATTGCGCGATTCTCGCCGATAGCTCAGTTCACACACTCGGAACCTCGGTGAGCCTGACGTAACAGCCGCGCAACGACTCGGAAAGCCAAGATCAACATTCGCTGACCACCCTCGAAACCGGAACAAGCTCGTGACAAGCCAGAACGAGGAGTGCCGGTGGTTCAGGTCGAAACACCCGCGGCCAATGCGGTCGCAGCGTCGAAAGAGACGCTGGAGGATTACACGCTGCGGTTCGCGCCGCGCAGCTACCGCAAATGGAGTCCGGCGGTGGTCGGCGTCTCCGCGCTGGGCGGCATCGCCTACCTGGCCGACTTCTCCATCGGCGCCAACATCGGCATCGCCAACGGCACCGGCAACGCGCTGCTGGGCATCGGCATCTTCGCCATCGTCGTCATGCTGACCGGCTTCCCGCTGGCCTACTACGCCGCGCGCTACAACATCGACCTGGACCTGATCACCCGCGGCAGCGGCTTCGGGTACTACGGGTCGGTGGTCACGAACATCGTGTTCGCCTCGTTCACCTTCATCTTCTTCGCGCTCGAGGGCTCGATCATGGCGCAGGGCCTGAAACTGGGCCTGCACGTGCCGCTTCCGCTCGGCTACCTGGTGTCCACGGTGATGATCTTCCCGCTGGTCATCTACGGCATGAACACCCTGGCCAAGCTGCAGGTGTGGACCACCCCGCTGTGGCTGATCCTGATGGTGCTGCCGTTCGGCTTCCTGCTGGTGCGGCACCCGGATTCGGTCGGCACCTTCCTGTCCTACGGCGGCCAGGACGGCAAGGGCGTGAGCCTGTCGGGCGCGCTGCTCGCCGCGGGCGTCTGCCTCTCGCTCATCGCCCAGATCGCCGAGCAGATCGACTACCTGCGCTTCATGCCGCCCCGGACGCCGGAGAACGCCCGCAAGTGGTGGGGCTGGATGCTGCTGGCCGGACCCGGCTGGGTGCTGTTCGGCGCCATCAAGCAGGTCGTCGGCCTGTTCCTGGCGGTCTACCTGATCGCCAACCTGCCCGGCGCGCAGGACATCGCCAATCAGCCGGTGCACCAGTTCCTCGAGATCTACCGCGACATGATGCCGTCCTGGCTGGCCATGACCCTGGCCGTGGCGCTGGTGGTCATCAGCCAGATCAAAATCAATGTGACCAACGCGTATTCGGGTTCGCTGGCGTGGACCAACTCCTTCACCCGCGTCACCAAGACCTACCCGGGCCGCATCGTGTTCCTCGGCCTGAACCTGGCCATCGCGCTGATCCTGATGGAAGCCAACATGTTCGACTTCCTCAACAACATCCTCGGCTTCTACGCCAACTGCGGCATCGCCTGGATCGTCACCGTCGCAACGGATATCGCGATCAACAAGTACGTGCTGAAGATCTCGCCCAAGCGGCCGGAATTCCGCCGCGGCATGCTCTACGACTTCAACCCGGTCGGCCTGGTCGGCTTCGGCCTGTCCGCGGTGCTGTCGATCATGACCTTCTTCGGGATCTTCGGCGAGACCCTGAAGCCGTACTCACCCATTGTGGCCGTGGTGGTTTCGTTCCTGGCGACCCCGCTCACCGCCATCCTCACCAAGGGCAAGTACTACCTGCGCCGCGACCACGACGGCATCGACCTGCCGCTGGACGACGAGCACGGCAACCCCTCGGGCGAGACCCTCACCTGCGTGGTCACCGGCATGGAGTTCGAGCGTCCGGACATGATCGCCTCCGCGGTCCCGGGACCCGAGGGCGAGATCCAATACATCAGCTCGCTGGCGCTCTCGACGGACAAGACCGGCATCCACGTGCTGCCCGCCGAATAGCCGCTACAGCAGCGGTTTCCGATCCGAGAGACCGTGCATGAAGACGTAGCAACCCGGGATGTGGGGTGCGCCCTCGGCCGCGAACTTCGCTTGATACTCCGAGGGCGACATCCCCACCAGTTCGGTGAACTTCCGACTGAACGATCCGAGGCTCGAATAGCCGACCAGCATGCAGGCCTCGGTCACCGTCACGTTGGTGGCGCGCAAGAGATCCTGCGCCCGCTCGATCCGCCGCTCGGCGAGATACAGAGCGGGCGTCTTGCCGTAGGTCGCGGCGAAACACCGCAGGAAGTGATACTTCGACACCCCCGCGGCCGCCGCCAGACTGTCCAGATCCAGCGGCTCCGCGTAGTTCCGGTCGGCCAGATCCCGCGCTCGCCGCAGATGCGGCAGCAGCTCCTCGGGAACCGGCCGGGCGGTCATGAGAACGGCTGGATCTTGTCGAACCGCAGGGAGGCCCGGCCCGCGCCCCGCCACAGCCGGGCGGTCACGTCCAGGTCCTCGTCGGTGACCAGATTGCCCATCACCCGGACGGCGGTGCGCTGCAACAGCTTCGACCGCATCATGGGCGGCCCGCCCAGCGGCACCGTGCGCGGATGGGTGGCCAGCCCCGCCAGCCGCCGCGCCACCGAATAGGTGCGGCCGTAGCGTTCCTTCAGCATCCGCGGCCAGATGTGGGTCAGATCCGGCTCGTCCAGGATCCCGGCGAGCATGTGCCCGCCCTCCAGGCCGTAGTCGATGCCCTCGCCATTGAGCGGGTTCACGCAGCCCGCCGCATCCCCGACCAGCGCCCAGTTGCGTCCGGCCAGATTCGACACCGCGCCGCCCATGGGCAGCAGCGCCGAGGCCACCGCCCGCGCCTCGCCCTCGAAACCCCACTCCGCGCGGCGCTGCGAGACATAGTGCTGCAGTAGCGGTTTCAGCGCGATGTGCGAGGGCCGCTTCTCGGTGGCCAGCGAACCGACGCCGATATTGACCTCGCCATTGCCCAGCGGGAACACCCAGCCGTAGCCCGGAATCAATTCACCGTCGGCGTCCCGCAATTCGAGATGCGAGGTGATCCACTCGTCGTCGCTGCGCTCGGACTTGATGTAGGCGCGCGCCGCGGTCCCGTACGCGTACTGCCGATGCCAGGTGCGGCCCAGCATCTTTCCCACGGGCGAGCGCACCCCGTCGGCCACGATCAGCGTCTTACACGACACCGCCCGCAGCCCGCCGTCGGTCTTGACGGTCACCCCGGTGACCCGGTCGCCCTCGCGGGCCACCTCGACCACCTTGGCCCCGTCCACCATCCGCGCCCCCGACTTCACCGCGGTCTCGCGCAGCTTGTCGTCGAGTTCGGTTCGCGGAACGGCACTTCCGTAGGCCGGGAACGACCCGTCGGGCCAGGGCAGCAGCGCCTCGCGGCCGAACCCGGCCATCCGCAGACCGCGATTGACCGTGTGCGTCCGCACCCAGTCACCCAGCCCGAGATGCTCCAGTTCCGCGGTGGCGCGCGGGGTCAGGCCGTCGCCGCAGGTCTTGTCGCGCGGGAACACCGCGGAGTCCGTCAGCAGCACATCGCGTCCCGCGCGCGCCGCCCACGCGGCCGCGGCCGAACCGGCAGGTCCGGCCCCGACTACCAGCACATCGGCGTGCGCAGGCAGAACATCCGACGATTTCCCCTGCTCGGGCGCGACTTCCGGTGAACCCATGCGCTCAATACTTGCAGCACATCACCGACGGCGCATATTTGCCCCGGCTTCCGCGTCACGCCGTTTCAATTCACATAGCGAGTGTTTCGTGCGTCGCACTACGGTGGTGTCCATAGGGGGTGATCGGTCCACACGCTAGGTTCTTTGGCGTGGGGTCGGACGCGGCACTGGGAGAAGAAATGAGCGCATCAGCTGTGAGCGATGAGAGCACCGTGGTCGCGGGGGTGGATCTGGGTGATCCCGAGCTCGCTGCCACTGTGCGCAAGGGCCTGATCGAAGTCGAGGACCTGCTCATCACCGAGCTGTCCGACGGCGAGGAGTTCCTGCAGGAGGCGGCGCTGCACCTGGCCAAGGCCGGCGGCAAGCGGTTCCGCCCGCTGTTCACCATCCTCACCGGCCAGCTCGGCCCCGACCCGACCAGCCCCGACCTGGTCACCGCCGGCACGGTCGTGGAACTCGTGCACCTGGCCACCCTCTACCACGACGACGTCATGGACGAGGCCTCCATGCGCCGCGGCGCACCCAGCGTGAACTCGCGCTGGGGCAACAGCGTCGCCATCCTGGCCGGCGACTACCTGTTCGCGCACGCCTCCCGGCTGGTCTCCACCCTCGGCCCCGACGCGGTCCGCATCATCGCCGAGACCTTCGCCGAGCTGGTCACCGGCCAGATGCGCGAGACCATCGGCGCCCGGCAGTCCCAGGATCCCGTCGAGCACTACCTGCGCGTGGTGTGGGAGAAGACCGGCTCGCTGATCGCCGCCGCGGGCCGCTTCGGCGGCACCTTCTCCGGCGCGGGCACCGACCACGTCGAGCGGCTGGCCCGCCTCGGCGACGCCGTGGGCACCGCCTTCCAGATCGCCGACGACATCATCGACATCTCCTCGGTCTCCGAGCAGTCCGGCAAGACCCCCGGCACCGACCTGCGCGAGGGCGTCCACACCCTGCCCGTCCTCTACGCCCTGCGCGACGAGGGCGCCGAGGGCGACCGCCTGCGCAAACTGCTGGCCCAGCCGCTGCAGTCCGACGCCGAGGTGGAAGAGGCCCTCTACCTGCTGTCCCGCTCCCGCGGCCTGGTCCTGGCCAAGGAGAAGCTGCACGGCTACGCCGACATCGCCCACGCCGAACTCTCCGCCCTCCCCGCCGGCCCCGCCAACGAGGCCCTCGAACACCTGGTCCGCTACACCATCGAACGCGTCGGCTGACGGTCCGCGCGCGGCGGCCGAAGGTCACGGAGGAACTCCGCCGTGACCTCTATCGTTGACCTGGTGTAACTCAGCGATGAGGGGACGTCGGAAGGAGACCGTATGCATGGGCACGGGTATGCGAACGGGTTGAAGACGTTCGGCCTCTTGGTCGGGATGTCCGCGCTGATCGTGTTCGCCGGGGCCATGTTCCGGAGCCCGATGATCCTGGGCTTCTCGATCCTGCTGGCCGTGGGCATGAACGCGTACGCGTACTTCAACAGCGACAAGCTGGCGCTCAAGGCCATGCACGCACAGCCGGTGACCGAGCTGGAAGCCCCGGCCATGTACCGGATCGTGCGCGAGTTGGCCACGGCCGCACGGCAACCCATGCCGCGGCTCTACATCAGCCCCACCAATGCCCCCAATGCCTTTGCCACCGGCCGCAATCCGCGCAACGCCGCGGTCTGCTGCACCACCGGCATCCTGCAGATCCTCGACGAACGGGAACTGCGCGCCGTGCTGGGCCACGAACTCTCGCACGTCTACAACCGCGACATCCTGATCTCGTCGGTCGCGGGCGCGCTCGCCGCCGTCATCTCGGGCCTGGCGAACCTCGCCTTCTTCGCCGGCATCTTCGGCGGCAACCGCGACGGCGAAGGCCCGAATGTCATTGGCATCCTGCTGGTTTCGCTGCTCGGCCCGATCGCGGCCTCGCTCATCAAGCTGGCCGTCTCCCGCTCCCGCGAATACCAGGCCGACCAGGACGGCGCGGAACTCACCGGCGACCCCCTCGCCCTCGCCTCGGCCCTGCGCAAGCTGGAACGCGGCACCCAGGCCGCCCCGCTACCCCCGGAGCCGCAACTGACGGCTCAATCGCACCTGATGATCGCCAACCCGTTCCGCAACGGCGACCGCATGGCGCGCTGGTTCTCCACCCACCCGCCCATGGAAGACCGGATCGCCCGGCTGGAAGAGATGGCGGGCGGCCCCCGCCGCTACTGAAATGGGGGTCCGGGGGCTGGGCCCCCGGTTTCCCCTTTCTCGGGGGTGTGGGGGCGTAGCCCCCACCGTCCACCGCTGCTAGCGGTAATTCACGAACTGCAGGGCGATGTCGAAGTCGCTGTTCTTGAGCAGCGAGATGACCGACTGCAGGTCGTCGCGGCTCTTGGAGCTGACCCGCAGCTCCTCGCCCTGAATCTGCGCCTTCACGCTCTTGGGGCCCTCGTCGCGGATCTTCTTGGCGATCTTCTTGGCGTTCTCGGTGGTGATCCCCTGCACCAGGGTGCCTGTGATCTTGTACACCTTTCCGGAGGCCTGCGGATCGCCGGCGTCGAACGCCTTGAGCGAGATGTCGCGGCGAATCAGCTTCTCCTTGAACACATCCAGCGCCGCCTTCACGCGATCCTCGGACTCCGCGCTGAGGATGATCTTCTCCTCGCCGGACCATTCGATGCTCGCGCCGGTGCCGCGGAAGTCGTAGCGCTGGCTCAGCTCCTTGGCGGCCTGGTTGAGCGCGTTGTCCACCTCCTGGCGATCGATCTTGCTCACCACATCGAACGACGAATCGGCCACGCTTGTGCTCCTTGTCCGAGATCGGAAAATTGGGGTGTCGAACGCCGACGCTAGTCCCTGCGGCGTGGCGATATCCAGCCGGTTTGCATTGCGGGCGGGGGTTGGATGTATTCTCGTCACCGCGCCGCAAGGCGTGACCCGGCAGATTGCCCGAGCGGCCAATGGGAGCGGACTGTAAATCCGTCGGCGAAAGCCTACGTAGGTTCGAATCCTACATCTGCCACCGAAGAACCCCGTGGACCGAAGTCCGCGGGGTTCTTTGTATTTCAGGCTGTGTCACCCCGCGCCGGGCTCGTCCCGCCTACCCCCTCCGATCCGCGCCAAAACATGCTCTGACCACAGGATTTGGAACTGCGGCGGGGGAGTGTGTAATCTCGTTCAAGTCGTCAGCGCCCCGGCCTGGTCCGGAGCAAGACAGACACGCCCCCTTAGCTCAGTCGGCAGAGCGTTTCCATGGTAAGGAAAAGGTCAACGGTTCGATTCCGTTAGGGGGCTCGCCGGATTGCCGGTGGTGACCGACTCGGCTTCTCCTCGCAGGACCGGGACCTTCCCGCCGTCAAGTACCGACAACAGATGGCGGTGTAGCTCAGTCGGTAGAGCAAACGACTCATAATCGTTGTGTCGCCGGTTCAAGTCCGGCCATCGCTACATACTGATATCCCAATCAGGCTGACCGGAAAGAAGGCAAATCGTGGCCGCGAAGTCCACTGATATCCGGCCAAAGATCACCTTGGCCTGCGAGCAGTGCAAGCACCGCAACTACATCACCAAGAAGAACCGGCGTAACGACCCGGACCGCCTCGAGCTGAAGAAGTTCTGCCCGAACTGCGGTACCCACCGGGCGCACCGCGAGTCTCGCTAACTTAACCCCGCGCGTTCTACCGCGTGGAAGCAGTGCCGGATCGGCAAGTCACTCGTCTCTTGAAAAGGGACATTGGCTCCGGTCCGGCACTTGGTGTATATAGCGGTGGTTCAGCGCTCTCGCCCGATCCTGATGAGGGATCAGATAGGGACTTCCTGCCGTGACGATCAACACCGAGATCCCCGAGGCCGACATGGTCGATTCCACTGAGCTTTTCGACCCCGCCGCGCACGCCGCCGCGATGGTCGGCCATCACTACCGCGTCGACGACTACTACGAGGTCGGCCGCGAGAAGGTGCGTGAGTACGCCCGCGCCGTGCAGGATTACCACCCGGTGCACTGGGACGAGGACGTCGCGCAGAGCTACGGCCACGACGGTCTGCTGGCCCCGCTCACCTTCATCTCCCTGGTCGGAATCCTGGCCCAGCGCAAGCTCTTCGAGCAGATCGTCACCGGCTACGACCTGAGCCAGATCATGCAGACCGATCAGATCCTGGAGTTCCACCGGCCCATCAAGGCCGGCGACCAGCTGTCCTGCATCGTCTACCTGCACTCGTTCCGGCAGGCCTTCGGCGGCGACATCATCGTCACCCGCAATGACGTGGTGGCCCAGAACGACGAGCTGGTGCTCACCACCTACACCACCCTGATCGGCCGCAGCGGCGGTGACATCGATCCCAATATCGGTGACGCCGTGCGCAATGTGCTCATGCACGGGGTCGGCCCGGACGCCGCCGCCGACAAGCCCGTCGAGGTCGAGACGCCCGAGCAGGGCGTGGCGGTCGTCCCGACCGGCCGCGTCACGGCCAGCGCGTACACCCGGCGCTTCGAGGACATCGCGGCCGGCGACGAACTGCCCCCGCGCACGGTGCAACTCACCCGCGGCGATCTGGTGAACTACGCCGGCGTCTCCGGCGACGCCAATCCGATCCACTGGAGCGACGATGTCGTGAAGCTGGTCGGCCTGGAAAACGTTGTGGCGCACGGCATGCTGACCATGGGCCTGGGCGGCGGCTTCGTCACCTCGTGGCTGGGCGACCCGGGTGCGGTCAAGGAGTACAACGTGCGCTTCACCAGCCCCGTGTACGTCCCGGTCGACCGCCCGGCGGAGATCGAATACACCGGCAAGGTGAAGTCCGTGGACCCCGAGACCCGCACCGCCGTCATCGCCATCGTGGCCAAGTCGGAGGGCCGCAAGATCTTCGGCCGCGCCACCGCAACCGTCCAGCTGTCCTGACAATCGACCCGAGGTACGTCGCGACACCCCGATTGGCGATCGCCACGCGGGGTAACGTACACTCGGGAATCTGGGGTCACCAGCCGATGCGCGCTGCTCCGAGGAGCGGCGCGTATGTTGTGTGAAAACCCGTGTACAACTGAATAAGTAACAGTGGCTGGACCCAACCCCGTCCAGCCGAAGGGGCGTAGCTCAACTGGCAGAGCAGCGGTCTCCAAAACCGCAGGTTGCAGGTTCAAGTCCTGTCGCCCCTGCCCTGGATGCCGACGTTAGAGAGGATCGACGTGAGCGACGACGAGCGGGACCTTCGCCACGAAGATGGCGATGACACCGCCGCGGCGGCTCGACCGAGCGGCAAGCGGTCCGCCCGGCGCTCACGCGGTGCGTCATCGAGTGCGACCGCGACGATCGATCGTCCGTCGGCTACGAAGGCAACCCCCAAGCAGTCCGGCAAAGCCAAGAAGGCCGGAAAAGACGGTCGGGCCAATCCGTTCGTGAGCCTGTGGACGTTCCTCAAGCAAGTTGTTGCGGAACTTCGCAAGGTCATCTGGCCCAACCGCAAGCAGATGGTCACCTATACGAGCGTTGTCCTGGTGTTCGTGATCTTCGTGATCGCCTACATCAGCGGGTTGGATGTGGCGTTCATCAAGGGTGTCAACTGGCTCTTCGGCTAGGCGGCACGATGACCGCCTCTGACCGTCGCGGCCGGTGACCGGCCCCCGTGCAGAGGCGGGGGAGCGGGACCATCCGCCGGGCGTAATGCCCCGGCGCGCAGAGGATTACGTGACGACCAAGAAAGCGAGTGCCCCAGTGAGCACCCCGGAGAACGGCACAACCGAGGAATTCCCGGTGGATGACGTGGTGATCGACGAGACCGCCGCGGACGTCGAGGACGCTGAGGGCTTCACCGCCGACGAATTCGCCGCCGACGCGGAAGAGTCCGAGCCCGCCCGCCCCGCGGCCGACATCTCCGACGAGCCGGCCGATCCGGTCGCCGAGATGACCGCCGCGCTGCGCCGCGCGCCCGGTGACTGGTACGTCGTGCACTCCTACGCCGGCTACGAGAACAAGGTGAAGACCAATCTCGAGACCCGCGTGCAGAACCTCGGTCTCGAGGAGTACATCTTCCAGGTCGAGGTCCCGACCGAAGAGGTCACCGAGATCAAGAACGGCCAGAAGAAGAACGTCAACCGCAAGGTGCTGCCGGGCTACATCCTGGTCCGCATGGAGCTGAACGACGAGTCCTGGGGCGCCGTGCGCAACACCCCCGGTGTGACCGGATTCGTCGGCGCCACCTCGCGTCCGTCGCCGCTCACCATTCCCGAAGTGGTGAAGTTCCTGGTCCCGGCCGCGCAGCAGAAGAAGGCCGCCCCGGCCGCCGCCGCTGCCGCGACCGCCACCACCTCCGGCGACACCTCGATCGTGAAGCCGGTCATCGAGGTCGACTTCGAGGTCGGCGAGTCGGTCACCGTCATGGACGGCCCCTTCGCCACCCTCCCGGCCAGCATCTCCGAGGTCAACGCCGAGCAGCAGAAGCTCAAGGTGCTGGTCTCGATCTTCGGCCGCGAGACTCCGGTCGAGCTGGCCTTCACGCAGGTCGCCAAGATTTAAGCGCGTGGAGGCGGTGGCCCGGGTTTCCCCGGTGTCACCGCCTTTTTCGCGTTCACGTAGACTTGCCGGGTTGTGCCTTGGGCCGAAGCTTGACATTGCCCAAAGCGCAAATCCCGGAAAAGGCTTACGGGTGATCCGTAAGAAACCTAACCAAGGAAGAAAGATGCCCCCGAAGAAGAAGAAGGTCTCTGGGCTTATCAAGCTCCAGATCCAGGCCGGTGCCGCTAACCCGGCCCCGCCGGTCGGCCCCGCGCTGGGTCAGCACGGCGTCAACATCATGGAGTTCTGCAAGGCGTACAACGCGGCGACCGAGTCGCAGCGTGGCAACGTCATCCCGGTCGAGATCACGGTCTACGAGGACCGCTCGTTCGACTTCAAGCTGAAGACGCCGCCTGCCGCGCGTCTGCTGCTGAAGGCCGCCGGTGTGCAGAAGGGCTCCGCCGAGCCGCACCGCACCAAGGTCGCGCAGGTCACCATGGATCAGATCCGTGAGATCGCCAAGACCAAGCAGGAAGACCTCAACGCCAACGACATCGACGCCGCGGCGAAGATCATCGCTGGTACCGCCCGCTCGATGGGTATCACCATCGCGGAGTAGAGCTTGCTGTATCGCTGAAAGGCGATGCGGAGCTCGCGTGGGAGGGACCGCCTGTCCCGCACCACTTCTGACTTAGACAAGGACAGACAAAAATGGCAAAACGAAGCAAGGCTTATCTCGAGGCGGCCGCCAAGGTCGACCGCGCCGCGCTGTACTCCCCGCTGAGCGCCGTGCGCCTGGCGAAGGAGACCGCGACCACCAAGACCGACGCCACCGTCGAGGTCGCCGTCCGTCTGGGCGTCGATCCCCGCAAGGCCGACCAGATGGTCCGCGGCACCGTCAACCTGCCGCACGGCACCGGTAAGACCGCCCGCGTCATCGTGTTCGCCGTCGGCGACAAGGCCGCCGAGGCCGAGGCCGCCGGTGCCGACGCCGTGGGCGCCGAGGACCTGATCGAGCGCATCCAGGGCGGCTGGCTGGACTTCGACGCCGCGATCGCCACCCCGGACCAGATGGCCAAGGTCGGTCGTATCGCGCGTGTCCTGGGCCCGCGTGGTCTGATGCCGAACCCCAAGACCGGCACCGTCACCCCCGACGTGACCAAGGCCGTTCAGGACATCAAGGGCGGCAAGATCAACTTCCGCGTCGACAAGCAGGCCAACCTGCACTTCGTGATCGGCAAGGCTTCCTTCGACGAGAAGAAGCTGGCCGAGAACTACGGCGCCGCGCTCGACGAGATCCTGCGTGTCAAGCCCTCCACCGCGAAGGGCCGCTACGTCAAGAAGGTGACGTTCTCCACGAACACCGGACCGGGCATCCCGGTGGATCCGAACCGCACCCGCAACTTCGCCGAGGAAGACTGATTCCTCGGCGCGGTAACGCGTAGCAACGCATGAAGCCCGAAGGGCCGGTACGAAATTCGTACCGGCCCTTCGCTTTTGCGTGGAACGGTCAGGGCAGCAAGCCGGCGCTGCCGCTGTAGAGGCCCATCATGAATTTGCACAGCGGGCCCGGGTCGTAGTTCGGGTCGGTGGAGTCGTTGAAGCAGACCGGGAAGGCCAGGAAGGCCAGCGGTAAGGCCAGGACCTTGGAGGATCCCGAGGAGGATCCGGACTGGGCGCCGGGGGTGG
>NZ_BAAFGR010000068.1:0-39095 GCF_041154655.1 Nocardia sp. JMUB6875 | reverse complement strand
CCTCCTCACCTCCTCCACCTGGCACCTCTTCGACGGCCACGCCCGAGACCTCGGCTACACCTTCGACCGCACCGCCCCCGTAGCCGCCACCCTAGCCACCCTCTTCGCCGCCGCCACCGACCACCCCGAACCCACCTGATCCACGACAATGCACTGACGCACAACTCTTCTCGCGATTTGTGTCCAGGATTGCATTCTCACCGCCGGGGGCTGGTCGAAATGAGGTCGGCGGGTACGTAATAGAGGTCACCGGAGATGGGTGGTGGGGTTGTGATCGCGGCTACTGAGGGTGTGGGTGTTCCTCGTTAGCTTGGGGGCATGGGTACTCGACGTGATATTGGCGGTCGGGGGGATTTGGATGAGCTGTTGCGGCGGTTCTACGGGGAGGCGTTCGCGGATCCGCTGATCGGGCCTTTCTTTACCGAGATCGCGGGGACCGACCTCGAGGTGCACCAGCCTCGGATCGGGGACTTCTGGGAGCGGGCGCTGTTCCGGACAGCGGAGTACAAGCGCAATGCGATGGTCCCGCACAGCAAGTTGCATGCGGCGCGGCCACTCACGGCCGCCGACTTCGGGCGGTGGGTGCAGCTCTGGCATGCGGCGGTGGATGGCCGCTACGCGGGACCGAACGCGGAACGTGCCAAAGCTCAGGGTGAGCGGATCGCGGTGTCGATGCTGAAGCGGATGACCGGGGCCGACGGTTCGGCTGTCTCCGTCGGTCCCGGTTTCGTTCCGCTGGCGGCCGTGCGATTGCGTGCGGCTCAAGGCTTACACCAATTCGGCTGTGGCGGCAGGTGATTCGACGGGAGCCGACTCGGTCTGGCGGGCGTAGCGCTGGGCCAAGACTGCGCAGGTGAAGAGTTGGATCTGGTGGAAGAGCATGAGGGGCAGGACGATCAGGCCGACGGGGTGGCCGGCGAAGAGGACCGAAGCCATGGGGAGGCCGGTGGCCAGGCTCTTCTTCGAGCCGCAGAAGGTGACCACGATTCGGTCTTCGCGGGAGAAGCCCAGTAGGCGGCTGGTTGTCGAGGTGATGGCCAGGACGACTGCCAGGAGGGCGGCGCAGATCAGGGCCGTGGAGATGAGGACTCGGGCAGAGAGGCCGTGCCAGATGCCTTCTGCCACACCGGCACTGAAGGCGGAGTAGACGACCAGGTAGACCGAGCCTCGGTCGACGGTCTTGGTGGCGGCGGGGTGGCCGAGGAGCCAGCCCAGGCGGGGGCGTAGGAGTTGGCCCGCCAGGAACGGGAGGAGGAGTTGGATCACGATGGTGCCGATCGCCGAGGGCGAAACCCGCACGCCCGCAGTGGTACTCATGCAAGCCATCACCAGCAGCGGTGTCGCGAAGACACCGATCAGGTTGGACAGCGAGGCACTGACCACGGCACCGGCGACATTGCCGCGAGCCAGGGCGGTGAAGGCGATGGAGGACTGGACGGTCGACGGCACCAGGCAGAGGAACAGGATGCCGGTGTAGAGGTCGGGGGTGAGGACCGAGGGCACCAGCAACCGCAGGGCCAGGCCGAGCAGCGGGAAGACGATGAACGTGGCGGACAGTACAAGGGCGTGCAGTCGCCAGTGCTTCAGCCCGGCCAGGGCCTCGCGGGGTTCCAGGCGGGCGCCGTAGAGCAGGAACAGGACCGCGATGGCGATCTTGGTGGCCCAATCGAGTACATCGGCCGCGGTGCCGCGCGCGGGGAGGACGGCGGCCAGCGCCACGGTGGCGAGGATGCCGAGCATGAAGGAGTCGATGCGGAGTTTGGCCAGTAGCTGCACTCATTCGACGGTAGGGTGCAAGACATAGATCGCGATAGGCGTTCGATCCGATATCTCTCATCGCGATACGCGATAATTACTCGGTGTTCGAACCCGAGCTGCTAAGAACCTTCCTCGCCGTCGAGCGGGCCGGTGGCTTCACCGCCGCGGGCCGCCAGTTGGGCCTGCGCCAGTCCACCGTGAGCGGTCATATCGCACGACTCGAGCAGGCCGCCGGGCGTGAACTCTTCCGCCGCGACACCCGCAATCTGGCGCTCACCGCCGACGGCGCGGCCATGATCGGCTTCGCCCGCACCATCCTCGACGCCCAGGCCCAGGCCGAGGCGTACTTCTCCGGCTCCACCCTCACCGGCCTGGTCCGCCTCGGCGCGTCCGACGATGTGATGGCTCGCGAGCTGCCCGACATCCTGGTGGAGTTCCAGCGCACGCATCCCGGCGTGGACCTCGAGCTCACGGTGGGCCTGAGCGAGAACCTCAAAACCCGCATGAACGCGGGCGAACTGGACCTGGTCTTCGGCAAGCGACTGCCCGGCGAGCGGCACGGCACGCTGCTGTGGCGGGATCGGCTGGTGTGGGCGGGCCGCAGCGCCACAACGGAATTCGACGACCCTGTGCCCTTGATCACCTATCCGAAGCCGAGCCTGACCCGGCAATTGGCGCTGCGGGCGCTCAAGCACGCGGGCCGCACCTGCCGTGTGACCTGCGTCAGCGACAGCCTCCTGGGCCTGCGCGCGGCCGCGCTGGCGGGACTCGGCGTCATCGTCCACGCCGAGGGTGTCCTGCCCGACGGGTTGGTATCACTGAACGACCCTCGACTGCCCGAATTGGGCGATCTGGATTTCGTCCTCATGCACCGCCGCACCCGCCTGTCCGATCCGGAACAGGCCCTTGCCGATGCCATCACCGCCAATACCCGCCGCCTATCACTCCAGACCACACGGTCGGGCATGTGACGGGAGCGCCGCCGCAGCATTGTAGGGTGCTGGGCGGACAGGCTGGAGCCTTACGCGTTCAGCGGTTTGGAGAGCTCGACAGGGTGGTATCGCACAGCTGAGGTGGGTTGCTCTTGATCGGTGCAAGAACGAAAGACCGTGCGGTGGTTGCCGACTCCCGTATGTCGCCGCCGACCACGAGCCGGACGACGTGGTGGGTACTGGGCTTCGGCGCGGTGATGTCGATGGTCCTGATCTTCCTGACGGTGGATCCGTGGCTGGACGAGGTGGGTTTCCTCGCGGGCGGTTTCGACGTCCACGTCTACCGCGACGGCGCGTGGAAGATCTACAACGGTCATCCGCTCTACACCGAGACCACTCATCGCGGACTGTCCTACACCTACACGCCGTTCTCCACCCTCATCTTCCTGCCGATCCTGGCGATCCCCTGGGCCGCGGTCACGAATACCTGGCTGGCACTGAACATCTGCGTGCTGTTCGCGTGTGTCCTGTTGTGCTGGCGCGTACTCGGCTACCGCCTCACCTGGCGACTGGCAGCGATCAGCGTGCTGCTGACCGCGACCTGCATGTTCCTGGAGCCGGTGCGCACCACCCTGTACTACGGGCAGATCAACCTGGTCCTGATGGCCTTGATCCTCTGGGATTTCACGCGCCCGGAGCGCAGCCGATTACGCGGCATCGGAGTCGGACTGGCCGCCGGTATCAAGCTGGTGCCGCTGTATTTCGTGGCGCAGTTCCTGGTGCTGCGGCAGTGGCGGGCGGCGGTGACCGCGTCGGCCACCTTCGTGCTGACCATCCTGATCGCCTGGGCCGCACTGCCCTCGGACTCCAAGCAGTACTGGACCAAGACGTTCTTCCAGTCCGACCGCATCGCCCCGGATACGCAGCCGGCCAATCAATCCCTGCGCGGCGCCATCGCCCATCTCTCGGGTCATCAAGTGCCACAGTGGCTGTGGCTGCTGCTCGCGGTGCCGGTGGCGATCGGCGGACTGCTACTGGCCGCCGCGCTCTACAACCACGGCGAGAAGCTGCTCACCGTGACGCTCGCGGGCCTGACCTCGTGCGTGGTGTCGCCGTTCTCCTGGAACCACCACTGGGTCTGGTTCCTGCCGCTGTTCGTCTATCTGGTGCATCGCGCCGAGACCGAAACGCGCTGGTGGTCGGCCGCGGGCCTGCTGTATCTGGCCACCGGGGCCTGGTCCTACCACTGGAACGACACCTGGGTGGTGGTCGGCTGGTTCCTGTTCCCACCGTCGTGGCCCATCTCGCAGATCCTGTTGAACTGCTACGTGATTGTTTACCTGATCATCATCGGATGCGTGGTGGTCCGGCTGCGACGGCAACCGGTTCGCGGTACCTTGTAAACCAGGCTCGATTCTCACCCAACCGACCGGTCGGCTATCTGACCGCATCCGTTATGGAAGAGTTCCAGAACCTATATCCGATTCGAGCCTTCAATGGGAATCCCTCTCTCGCATACCTTTCGCGAGCGATAAACCGAGGAGGACGCCATGGCTGAGCCGGTGTGCATCGATTGCTGGCGGCGTGAGAACCTCACGTTCGCGCAGCGCCTGGATCCCGCCTTCATCAAACCGGGGCCGAAGTACCGGTGCGCCACACATCGCGCCATGTACGAAGCCGATGTCCCGGGTTGGGATCGCACGGATCGCGGCGAGGCCGAAGCCGCCTGAGTTCACGGGGTCTCGATGACGAGACCCGTTCGGGCACCGCGCTTCTCACCCCATTCGTAGAGCGCGGTCAGCACCGGTACGAGGCTCCAGCCCTCGTCGGTGAGGTCGTATTCGACCTGGGGCGGGACGGTCGGAAAAGCCGTGCGCCGCACCAGCCCATCGGATTCCAGTTCGCGCAGCTGCTGGACGAGCATCTTCTCACTCGTGTCCGGCATGAGCCTGCGCAGTTCGCCGTAGCGGCGCACGCCCTCCTTGAGATGCGCCAGGATCACCGGCTTCCATTTGCCGCCGATCAGTTCGACGGTCACCTCGACCGGGCAGTTGTAGCGCTTCCCGCCACTTTCTCCGATGCGCGCTGTCACATTCCCTCCGGGTACTTACCGAAAAGTGCGTTCTTGTAACACTGTAATCATCGGGCTTTCATGAATTCCCATGAAGGTCATTACATTCGATCGATTCAAGCCCGGCGTCACCCTCGAGACCATCACCCCGTTCCTGCCCGAGGAGGTCGCCAATGTGTGGCGGCTGTGGAAGGCCGGGATCGTGCGGGAGAACTACGCCCGCGCCGACGAGCCGGGGGTGGTCATCGTCTTCGAGGTGGACAGCGTCGAGGAGGCCAAGCGCTACGTCGACGACTTCCCGCTCACCAAGAAGGGATTCCTGGAGTGGACCTACGTCCCGGTCACCGCGCCGCTGCCGCTCGAGGCGCTGATGGACGCGTCGGTGGACGTCGCCGAACCCTACGACCGCACCCGCTGAGGACGCCATGCGACAAGCCTACGGCCTGAGCATCCCCCAAACCGTCGAGGACGCTTGCGATCCCGGGCGGATGGCGGTGCTGATCTATGACATGCAGGCCGGGATCGTCGGTCAGGTTCCCGACGGGGACCGGATCGTGAAGTCGTGCCTGCGGCTGCGGGATGCGGCGCGCGCGAACGGGTTCCGGGTGTTCTATACCCGGCACATGTCGATTCCCCCGGCGGCCGCGGGGATTTCGCAGTTGCGCACGGCCATGGAGTGGCAGCACGTGGACGACCCGGCGCAGGTGCGGGCCGCCTTTCCGCAGGGCTCACCGCAGTACCAATTGGTCCCCGAACTGTCCCCCGATCCCGACGAGGTCGTCTTCGACAAGATCACCATGTCCGCGTTCGCGGGCACGCCGCTCGATATCGCGCTGCGCGACTTGGGCATCAGCGCCTTCGCCATTGCCGGTATCGCCATGGAGGTGGGCATCGAGCCGACCGTTCGCCACGCCACCGATCTCGGCTACCTGCCGATCATGGTGACCGACGCCTGCGGTGCCGGACACCCGGAGGCCGCGGCACGCGCACACGCCACGCTGGAGTTCGCCGGGGGTTCGCGGACCACCGATACCGAGACGCTGATCGAGCTCATGCACCGGAAGTAGCGGTAGCCGGGTGCCTACCAGGGGATTCTCGGGGTAGTTCCCGATGGCCCTCGAGGCGAATCTTCGACACACTGGTAGCCGTGAATCGGGTATCGCACGAACAGGTCCGCCGCGACCCGCAGGGGGCACGGTGACGACACTCGCCCGCGGGGAGAATCGCCCCGCACCCGCCGACCGGATGACGGTGACCGTGCGGTGTTCCGCCGCCGTCGATGTGTCGGCGCTGCTGCTCAACGCCGATGGGCGGGTGCGGTCCGATGGCGACTTCGTGTTCTTCAATCAGCCGGTCGCGCCCGGCGTCGTGTACCGGCACGGGCGCGGGGCCGGGGACATGGTCGACATCCAGACCTCCGCGCTACCCGCCGATGTGGACAAGGTCGCCATCACCGCGAGCCTGGACGGCAGCGGGCCCGCCACCTTCGCCGGGGTGGGCTCGCTGACCGCCACCATCGGATCCGACGCGGGCACACTGGAGTTCGCCATGGATCGGCTCAGCACCGAGGCGGCCGTGGTCTGCGTGGAAATCTATCGGCGCGGCGACGCCTGGAAGGTGCGCGCGCTCGGCCAGGGCTATGACAACGGACTGGCCGGTCTGGCCTCGGCCTTCGGCGTCAATATCGACGACGACCCCGAGCCCGCCGCCGCACCGCAATCCACGCCGCCGCAGTCCGTCCCGCCGCTCCCACCGTCGCAGTTCGCCCCGCCGCCCCCACCTCCCGGGTCGCCGAGAACCGCGGACACACAGGCTTACTCACCACCCCAGCCCGCACCGGGCCAACCAGCGCCGGGCCAGCCCCAACCGTATGGATCGGGACAGCCGCAGCCATTCGGCTCGGGCCAGCCCTACAACCCGGCTCAGCCCGGACAGCCCTATGCGCCGGGCCAACCTTCGATGCCGGGCCAGCCGCCCGTGCCCGGCCAGCCTTACGCCCCTGGTCAGCCCCAACCGTACGGCTCGGGCCAGCCGCTACCGCCCAGCCAGCCCTATAACCCGGCTCAGCCCGGCCAGCCTTATGCGCCGGGCCAGCCTCCGATGCCGAGCCAGCCGCCCGCGGCCGGGCAGTCCTACCAAGCCGCGGCCCCGATGCCGAATTTCCCCGCACCACAAGGAGTCCCGTCCGTGCAGAGCGAGCTGTTCAACCCGAGCCATGCCGAGGTCAGCGGTGTCGGCATTCAGAAGCAGGGCGGCAAGATGATTCGGGTCGCGGTGAACGGGGAGACCCTGGCGCGGGCCGGATCGATGGTGGCCTATCAGGGCGATCTGCATTTCAAGGCGCTCGGTTCCGGCGGCATCGGCCGGGCCATCCAGCAGCGGCTGACCGGTGAGGGCGTGCCGCTCATGCAGGTGTCCGGGCGCGGGGATCTGTTCCTGGCCAATGCCGCGGCCGATGTGCACACCGTGGATCTGGACGGGACAGATGGTCTGACCATCAATGGAGCGAACGTCCTCGCGTTCGATTCCTCGCTGTCCTACAACATCCAGCGGGTGCAGGGCGCGGCCGGCATCGCGAGCAACGCGGGCTTCTTCAACTGCGTGTTCACCGGCCGCGGCCGCATCGCCATCACGACACACGGGCAGCCGGTGGTCCTCAATGTCGACCAGCCGACCTACGCCGACCCGCAGGCCGCGGTGGCGTGGTCGTCGAGCCTGCAGACCGGGATCAAGCGCAACGACTCGTTCGGCTTCAGCCGCCTGATCGGCCGCAGCACCGGCGAGGGCCTGACCCTGTCGTTCTCGGGTCGCGGTTTCGTCATCGTGCAGCCGTCCGAACTGCCGCCGGGCGGCTTCATCGGCGGCACCGGCGGCGGCCAGGAGGCCGGCCAGTCCGGCGGCCTGCTGGGCGGCCTGCTCGGCTAGCGGTCAGTACTCGACCGCGGTCACGACGCTCAGCGCTTGACCGCGGTCACGAATTGCACCGCGCCGGAGGACTTCCGGCCGGTGATCTCGCAGCCCGCCGCGGTCAGGACGTCGGGCACCACGTGATAGCCGAGGCTGCGCGCGCCGCCGATCGCGTAGACCCGCCGGAAGAGCGGGAAGTCGACGACGTCCGGATGCGCCAGCGCGGTCACCGCGATCCGCCCGCCCGGCGCCGCCACCCGCGCGATCTCGGCCAGCGCCCCCTCGGCGTCCGGAAAGAAGTGCAGGGCGAAGAAACAGGCCACGGCATCGAAGGTCTTGTCGCGAAACGGCAGCCGCCCGGCATCCCCGCGCACGAATCCGACCGGTCCGACCGCATTGGTGCGCGCCGCCTCCGCCAGCATGGACGGCGACGCGTCCAGCCCGATGGCCAGCCCCGACTCCCCCGCCGCCCGGCCGAATGCCCGCGTGAACAATCCCGGTCCGCACCCGGCATCGAGCACCCGCGCACCCTCGGCGATCCCCAGCGAGTCCACCGCCCGCTGCTTCTCCCGCCGCACCCCGACGGCATTGCTGCCCATGGCGAGCCGGAAGAAATTCCGCCAGATCGGTTCGTAGATCCGCGACACGAACGGCACCCGCATGGCCGCCTGCCCGATCCCCTTGATGGGCGGCGTGTCCGCCCCGAGCACATCGAGATACCCGTCGACAACGGTAGATTCGGGAACGAGCAGCTCCGCGATGCGCTGCCGCGTCGCCTCAGTCGCGATCATGATGCGCAGCTTACGGATAGTTCCAACCCAGCGAAAGGATTGTCTGGGACAGAAATCCAGTGTTAGGTTCGATCTGCACGTCTCGTTCTGATGGAGGGGTTTTGCGCACTGTCACCCGCGTCCTGCTCATGCTGGTCACGCTCGTTCTCGGCTTGGCTCTCATGCCCGCCCAGGCCATGGCCACTCCCGAACCGAACCTGGACGGCGCGACCTCCCAGCAGCTGGATGACCTCCTGGCCCTGCGGAACTCCCTGTCCGGCCCGCGCACCGACGCCATCGCGCAACTGTCCGCCCGTTTCCGCGGCACCCCGTACGGCGCGAATATGCTCATCGGCTCGGCCTCCCAGCCCGAACAGCTGGTGATCGACTTCCGCCGCGTCGACTGCTTCACCTATCTCGATTACGTGGAGGCGTTGAGCCGCTCCACCAACCGCGGCGACTTCGTGCAGAACCTCATCGCCACCCGATACGCCGACGGCCAGGTCGAGTTCCCCCGCCGCAAGCACTTCTTCACCGACTGGGCCTACGTCAATCGCACGGCCGCGAACGACATCACCGCGACCCTCACCCCCGGCGCGGTCACCGTCACCAAGCACCTGAACGCGAAAGCCGATGGCGGCAACTACCTTCCGGGCCTGCCCGTGGTGGACCGCAATATCACCTTCATTCCCAGCGCGGCCGTGGACAACGCGGTCATCTCGCAGCTCCACACCGGCGATTTCCTCGGCGCGTACACCGATCAGGCCGGTCTGGACGTCTCCCACGTGGGCATCTTCATCAACACCCCCAACGGGCCCATGTTCCGCAACGCCTCTTCCCTGGCGGCCGACAACCAGGTCGTCGACAGCCCGCTCACCCAGTACCTGAACACGGTGCCGGGCCTGGTGGTGCTGCGCCCCAACTAATCCCAACCAAGGCCTCAAATAGCCCTGACCAGGCTGAACTTGGTGTCAGCGGGCGTGTCAGTGCGGTGTCAGTCCGGTATCAGCCGGGCCGGTGAAAGTAGTTCTCACACCGACCGAAACACCCACACAGGAGACACACCATGAACGCCTTCCAGACCCCCGCCGCCATCACCGTCGAGCTCGACCTGGCCGTCGCCAACGTCACCGTCATCGCCTCCGACCGCACCGACACCACCGTCGACATCAAGCCGACCGACGCGGACAAGAAGGCCGACCTGCACGCCGTCGAGCAGACCCAGGTCTCCTTCGCCGACAACACCCTGTCGGTGCAGACCCCGAAGGGCTGGCGCACCTCGTTCAAGGGCAAGTCCTCGATCGAGGTGACCGTGCAGGTCCCCACCGGCTCCCAGCTGAAGGGCGCCGTCGCCGCCGGCGCGCTGCTGGGCAGCGGGCCGCTCGGCGACTCGAACGTCGAACTCTCGCTGGGCGACATCACCTTCGAGCAGCCGCAGGGTTCGGTGACCGCGAAGGTCGCCCAGGGCAATATCACCATCGGCGACGCCGTACGCGGCGTGCTCCAGCTGGAGACCTCCGTCGGCGCGATCGAGGTCGGCATCAACCCCGCCAGCGCCGCGGTCCTGAAGACCAACACCCCCAACGGGGCGGTCCACAACCAGCTGGGCCCGGTCGCTCAGGCCGGTGACACCGTCGAGGTCAACGCCAAGAACTCGTCCGGCAACATCACCATCCACAACACCGCGGCGGTGTAGCGGCTAGAGGTCAGTGCGAGCTGGCCGTGGAGGCGATGGAGATGACCACGGAGGTCAGCCACGCGAAGGCTTGCCCGAGCGTGGTCATCCAGTCGCCGACATTGAAGGAGCCCATGAGATTCGGCCTTTCGAAGAGGAGAGGTCAGCGCCCAGCGTCGGGACGAATCTCGTCGCCGGTGGCGGTCAGGTCGCAGGACGTGTCGCTGCCGAGATTGGCTCCGGCGGAAATGATCTGGGCGAAAACCTTCTTGCAGTTCTGTTCGCCCAGCCCGGAGGTGTTGGCCGCGACCGTGGTGCCCCGCAGGATCAGGGTGCCCAGACCGGGATCGAAGACATCCGTGAGCTGGTACGGCAGGGTGTCGAGGTAGGCGGGGGCGATATTGATGCCCCCGCCGCCATCGGTGGCCGAATTGCCCGTCACGATCGAATCGATCAGCACGACCTGCCCGATGCCGCGGATATCGAGCCCACCGCCGCGACCCGCGAATCCGCCTGGGCGGTACCACCTTCCGGGGTTGATCACGTGGTTGTCCGTGATCGAAGTACGGGTGAAGGCGCAGGTGTTGTCGCAGCGGATGCCGCCCGCTTCGCCGGAGTAATTGCCCGAGATGATGCTGTCGGTCATGACGAGATCGGCAATGGGGATATTGAAGATGCCGCCGCCGTAGTCGGCGGCATTGCCGGTCACGGTGACGTGGTCGAGGCGCAGCTTCCCGGAGTTGGCGATACCGCCGCCTCCGGTGTCGTAGAAGGGGATTTCGTGCTCGGCGGCATTGCCGCCGGTGACCGTCAGCCCGCTGATCGAGACGTGCGCGGTGGTGACCAGCACCCGGTCGCGATGCCCCGCGTCGAGCACCGTCTCGTCCTGTCCCGCACCGATAATGGTGGTGTCGGCGGTGACGTCCAGATCACCGGTCGTCGGATCCACCAGCGGCCCTTCGGTATTCAGCAGGTTCGGCGGGATGGTCAGCGTGTAATGGCCCGGCGGCACGATGACGGTGCTCCCCGGCCGCACATCGGCCGCCTGGATCGCGGCCCGCAGCGTGCATTCGCCGGCGCGAGTGCGGCATTCGCCCGCGAGTGGATCGGCGGCCGCGCCATCCGCGGTGGTCGTCACCACGAAGGTCGCCGCCGCGACCGGATCGGGTTGTGCCGCAGCGGGACCGGCGGCCAGACAGCCACCGCTCAGTGCGGCGGTACCGAGAATTGCGAGACGCGATGTCCACATCGGCGTGCCCCCACGAGAACCGGGAGTGAATAACTACACCGATCGTTCTAACAAGGATGCGCGGCGAGGCGGTACGGAATCGCTGTCCCCTTGTGAACTGCACAAACATCTTGGCCGCCCGCACAATTCATTACCTCGGCTCAGACCAGGTGGACGTCCACTCCCGCCTCGCGGATGGCGGCCAGCGCGGCCGGATCGGCATCGCGATCGATGACCAGAATCCGCAGGGAGTCGATCGGGCAGATGCGGGCCAGCGCGGTGCGGTTCAGTTTGTCGGCCGTGGCCACGCCGATGACGCGGCGGGCGCGGCGGACCATTTCGGCATTGATACCCGCCTCGTCGAGGTGGCGGCACTGCGCTCCGCCCTCGGCGGAGAATGCCTCGGCACCGAGAATCAAGGTGTCCAAACGCAATTCGTTCAAGGACAGAGCGGCCAGCGGACCGTGAAGTTCATAGGATTCGCGGCGGGCCATGCCGCCCAGGCAGATCGTGCGCAGGTGGGGACGCAGCACGAGTTCGGCGGCGATATTGAGCGCGTTGGTGACGATGGTGAGCTCATGATCGGCGGAGGTGGGCAGATCCGTGCGACCCGCGATCGCCCGGGCCACGGCCGTGGTGGTCGTCCCCCCGTTCATCGCCACCACCTCCGCCGGATCCACCAGGGCCGCAGCGTGTTCCGCCACCCGCTGCTTGGCCTCGTCACCACTGCCCCGGTAGCGCGCGGGCAGATCGTACGCGACCGCAGTGGCGACGATGCCACCGTGGGTGCGGGTGGCCAGCCCCTGGTCAGCGAGCGCGGTGAAGTCGCGGCGAATGGTGGCGGGCGATGCGCCCAGCCGCTCCGCCGCCTCCTCCACCGTGAGCCGCCCCGTACCGGCGAGCAGTTCCAGCAGGCGACTCCACCGCTGGGACCGATCGGTCGGAGCGGTCATTTCACGCTGCCGGCGGTGAGGCCGGCGACCAGGCGCTTCTCGATGAGCGCGAACAGGATGACTACGGGCACGATGCCGACCGTAGAGATGGCGAAGACATATTGCCAAGCCACGTCGTACTGCCCGACGAACTTGGTCAGCGCCACCGACAGCGGCTGATTCTCCGGCGTGGTGAGAATGACCAGGCTGGCGGCGAATTCGTTCCAGCAGGACACGAAGGCGAACACGGTGGCGGTGACGATGCCCGGCCACACCAGCGGCAGGCTCACCCGGGTCAGGATCTGCCAGCGGTTGAGCCCGTCGAGCTGCGCGGCCTCCTCCACTTCGATCGGGATGCCCGCGAAGAAGCTGTGCAGGATCCACACGGCGAACGAGAGATTGAACGCGCCGTTCACCAGGATCATGGCCAGCCAGGTGTCATTGATGCCGAGCGTGAAGAATTCCCGCAGCAGGCCGGTGACCAGCACGGTCGGTTGCAGCATCTGGGTGACCAGCACCAGGCCCAGGAACAGCGCCTTGCCCGGGAACCGCCGCCGCGCGGTGTAGTAGGCGGCCGGGATGGCCACGATCAGCACCAGCAGGGTGCCGAACACCGAGATCACCGCGGTACTCACCAGATTGAACGGCAGCGGCGTCTCGGGTGTGTGCCACATGGTCGAGTAGTTGTCCGGCCGCCACTGCTCGGGAATGTAGGTCGGCGGGATCCGCAGGATCTCCGAGCGCGGTTTGAGCGAGCCCAGCAGCATCACCAGGTACGGCAGCAGGAACAACGCCGCGAGCACGGCACCGACGGCCGTCAGGCCCCACCGTCGCCGCGAGGTCATCGGGCCTCCTCACCGGCGGGCCGGATGAGCTTCACGTAGATCGCGATGATCACCAGGATCAGCACGAAGTTCAGGACGCTCATGGCGGCGGCCGTGGCGACCTGCTGATTCTGCCGAATCAGCTTGAAGGTCAACGTCGTTGTGGTGTCGGCCGAGAAGCCCGCGATGCTGCCGGTCAGTACTTGCAGGATGGGCAGCGAGTTGAACGAGTTGATGATGTTGATGACCGTCGCGACCGCCATGGCCGGACGCAGCTGCGGCAGAGTCAGATACAGATAGCGCTGCCAGGAGCTCGCGCCGTCCACCCTTCCCGCCTCGTCCATGTCCGCCGGAATCGATTGCAGCCCAGCCAGAATCGTGTAGGTCGTGAACGGGATGGACACGAACACCGCCACCCCGATGGCCACCAGGAACGCCGGGCCCGGCTGTTTGGTGAACCCGAATCCCCGGTCCAGCACCCCGATATCCACCAGGAACCGATTCGCGATGCCCACGTCCGGGTCCAGCATGTAGTCGAAGATGGTGGTCGTCATGACCACCGACGCCGCCCACGGCACCAGGATCGCCAGCCGCACCGCCGTCCGTCCCGGGAAGTCCTTGTTCAGGAACTGCGCCAGACCTGCCGAGAGCACCAGCGTGATCACCACGACCGCGGCCACCCACACCAGCGTGTGCACCAGGATCGACGGCAGCTCCTCGATCCGGAAAAGCCGTCGGAAATTGGCGAATCCGGCCGGTCCGCGATCCTGACCGTAGGCGCTCAGATCACGGGTCGAGGTCCAGAACATGTACGCGGCGGGGAAGGCCACCACCGCCGCGATCAGGATGAGCACAGGGCCGATCCACGGCAACGCGCGCAACGTGGCCGTGGATCGATGGGAGGCGACGCCCCTCAACTCGCCGCCTGCTGAATCTTCTGCAGCACCGAGGCGGGATCACTGCCCTGTGCGATGGTCCCCATCTGCTGCCGGATCGCGCCCTGCGCCGCACCCCACTTGGGGTTGTTGCTGGGGTAGAACTTGGCCACCGGCAGGGTCGCCGCGAACGCCTTGGTCACCGGATCGTCGGCCAGCGCGGCCGCGGCGCTGTTGGTGATCGGGATGAAGTGCTCGCTGCTCACGAACTTCGAATACACCGTGGCGGAATAGAAGTAGGTGAGGAACTTCTTGATGGCCGGGGCCTTGTTACCGTCCTTCTTGAACGCCATCAGGTGATCGGCGACGCCCAGGGTGACCGGGTCGCCGGTCTTGGTCGGCGAGGGCGCGGTGGCGTACTTCAGGCCCGGGTTCTTGGTCGCGATCTGGCTGATGGTCGGCGGCAGGCCCTCGATCATTCCGATCTTGCCCTGGATGAAGGCGTTGATGACGTCGAGCCGGTTGGTCGCGCCCGGATTCGGTTCGGTCACACCGGCTTCCGCGATGGCCTTCATGGCCTTCACGCCTTCGAGATTGGCCGGGGTGTCCACGGTGACCTTGTCGCCGTCGGACCAGGACCCGCCCGCACCGAAGGTCCAGATGGAGGTCTCGCCCTGGGCCTCCTCACTGCCCAGCGGCAGCCCGTAGCCGGAGACACCGCCGAGCGCCTGGATCTTCTTGGCGTCCTCGGTGAGGTCGGCCCAGGTCTTGGGCGGTGCGGCGATACCGGCCTTGGTGAACAGGTCGGTGTTGTAGAACAGCGTGCGGGTGGAGGCGAAAAGCGGTAGCGCCCACTGGGTTCCGTTGATGGACGCGTTCTTGGCGAAGCCCGGCTGGATATCGGTGATGACCGAGGGTTCCACGATGTCGGTCGCGGGGTACAGCTGCCCGTCCGTGGCGAAGGTCGAGTAGGCGTCGATGTTCAGGATGTCGGGCGTGGTGCCCTTGGACTGCAGCTTGGTGCGGACCACATCATTGATCGAATCCCACGACTCCATCGAGAGTTTGACCTTGATATCCGGATTGGCCTTCTGGAAGTCGGCGATGATGCCGTCCCATTCGGCCTTGGTGCCGTCGCTGTAGGTCGGGGCCAGGAAGGTGAGCGTGTTGGGGTCCGAGTCGTCAGACTTACTGCCGCCGAAACCGCAGGCGGACACCGTCAGAACCAGGCCGGTCAGCAGCGCGACGGAGGAAAGCGCGCCGGGCAGTGGACGTTTCACGACAAGGGCCTCTCAATCTGCACACCCCGCGACACGAATCGCGGATGATGTAGCGAACGATTCGTATTGTCTGAATCTAACGTGAATGCTGCTCGAATGTGATCGTTTGGACTGTAAAATTGACATGAACGATCACTGGGTTGATCCTGGGTACGTGCCGCCCGATGCGAATCGAATCTCTCTCCCCGCAACCCATCTGGCCGCCGAAGTGGCCACCCAACCCGACGATTGGACGCGCGCCGCCGACACCGCCGCGGTCCATCGGAACCTGCTGCCGGTCTCGGGTGAGCGAGTGGCGGTGCTCGGTTGTGGCACCTCATTGTTCATGGCTCGGGCCTTCGCGTCTCTGCGAGAGTCGGCAGGTCAGGGGCTGACCGACGCGTGGCCCGCGAGCGCGGTGCCGACCGGGCGCGAGTACGACCGGTACCTGGTGATCTGCCGGTCCGGGACGACCACCGAGGTGCTGGACGCCATCTCCGCACTGCCCGAGGCGATTCCGCGGACGGTGATCAGTTCCAGTCCGGGGACGCCGGCACTGTCGATGGCCGAGACGATTCTCATTCCGGAGGTGGACGAGCGGTCGGTGGTCCAAACCCGGTTTGCCACAACTACGCTGGCGATTCTTCGCTGGCACCTGGGCGAGGACCTTTCCTCGGCAATCGCGCAGGCCCTCGCCGTTCTGGCCGAGCCCGACGTCGAGTCACTGGAAGGTGTCCGACATGCCGAGCAGATCGGTTTCGTGGGAATGGGTTTCGCCGCCGCGCTCGCCGACGAGGCCGCGCTGAAACTGCGCGAGTCCTGCCGCTCCTGGACCGACTCCTACCTCGCGACCGAGTACCGGCACGGGCCGATCAGCCTCGCTGGGCCAGGGCGCGCGGTGTGGGCATTCGGGCCGATGGTTCCGGGACTGGCGGACGAGATTCGCTCCACCGGAGCACATTTCGAGCATCGGGATATCGACCCCCTGGCCGAGCTGGTCCGGGTGCACCGACTGTGCCTACTGCGCGCCGCTGACCTGGGATTGGATCCGGATCGCCCACGCAACCTGAGCCGATCGGTCATATTGGGCTGATGGTGTGCCGTGATAGCTGACGCAGCAACGGATCTGGTGCTCGCCGTGGATGTCGGGGGCGGCACCACCAAGGGCGAGATCACCGACGCCGACGGGGTCGTGGTGTGCGCGGCGACCATCGAGACGCCCCACGGTGAGGCCGCGTTCGAGGCGATCGAGGCGCTGGGCACGGGGCTGCTGGAGCAGCTGCCGCCGGAGCGGCGTGATCGGGTGGCGCGGGCCGCGGTGATCCTGCCCGGGCTGGTCGATCCGGAGCGGTCCGTCGCCGTGTTCAGCGCCAATCTCGGCTGGCGGAATGTGAAGGTGGGCAGCCGGTTCGCGGATCGGTGGGGTATGCCGGTGCTGGTCGATCACGATGTGACCGTGGCCGGGTGGGCCGAGTGGCGCTACGGCGCGGGGCGCGGTGTTGATGACGTGTGTGTCCTGGTCCTGGGGACCGGAATCAGCGGAACCCTTTCCGTGGGTGGGCGATTGGTGCGCGCACCGTCCGGTCAGGCGGGTGTCGCCCAGGCCGGGGAGTACGGCCATATCCCGGTGCGCTATCGCGACGGGCTGCCTTGCCCGTGCGGCAATACCGGTTGCGTCGAGACCGTCGCCTCGGGTCCGGCCATCGCACGCGCCTACGCCGCGCGGACAGGACGCGAAATCACCGGTGCGGACGTGGTTTTCGCCGCCATCGACACCGATCCCGAGGCGCGAGCGGTCATCGACGACGCGGTCGATGCCCTGGCCGCGGGACTACTCGGCGTCATCCACGCGAGCTGCCCCGAACTGATCGTCCTCGGCGGCGGACTGGCCCGGGCGGGCACCGTTCTCACCGAGGCTCTGCATGTCCGCCTCGCCGAGTTTCTGCGGGTCGCTCCGGTGCCCCGGATAACGCTGGGCGAGTTCGGTATTCGAGCAGGGTTGATCGGTGCGGCCCACCTGGCCAGATCAGGGTCGTTGCAGTGAAGCGCGGGCTCGAGCTGCGCGGCCGGGTGGTGACTCGCTCCGGAGTGCTCGAGGATGCCGTGGTCACCGTGCAGGGCGAACGCGTCGCTTCGGTGCGCCCGGCGACCGAATGGGCCACGGCCCATCGGGAACTGCCGCCCGAGTACGCGGGGACGGTGATTCCCGG
Source organism: Nocardia sp. JMUB6875 (assembly GCF_041154655.1). Lineage (NCBI taxonomy): Bacteria > Bacillati > Actinomycetota > Actinomycetes > Mycobacteriales > Nocardiaceae > Nocardia > Nocardia sp. JMUB6875. Next base: position 21,654 of record NZ_BAAFGR010000068.1, on the reverse strand, counting down.
GCTTATCGACATTCACACGCACGGCGGATTCGGCCATCGCTTCGATACGGAGGATGCGGAGGAGGCTCGCGCGGCTGCGGCCTTCCACCACCGGCACGGCTCGACCACCGTGCTCGCCAGCATCGTGACGGCCGCGCCCGACGCCATGGTGGCCCAGGTCGGCACGCTGCGGAGTCTGGTCGCCGACGGCGTGCTCGCCGGTATCCACATCGAGGGCCCGTTTCTCTCGCACATCCGTTGCGGTGCACACAATCTCGACTATCTGACCGATCCCGATACCGCGCTCATCGATCGTCTCCTGCGCGCCGCGGGCGGACAGCTGCGGGTGATGACGCTGGCTCCCGAGCGGCACGGTTTCGATACCGCCGCCAAACAACTCGCCGACGGCGGCGTGGTCGTCGCGGTCGGACACAGTGATTCGACCTTCGCCCGCTTCCGCTCGGCCCTGAGCCCGGCGGGCTGCGGCACCCTGGTCACACATCTGGCCAATGGCATGCCGCCCCTGCACCATCGCGAGCCCGGACCGGTGGCGGCGGCCCTGGTCGCGGCGGCGCACCGGCACGCGTTCGTGGAACTCATCGGTGACGGCGTGCACGTCGATTCGGGTTTCGGCGCATTGGTTTTCGCGGCCGCACCGGGTCGGGTCGTGCTGGTCACCGATGCCATGCAGGCCGCTGGCATGCCGGACGGCGAGTACCGCCTGGGCCCGCAGTCGGTCACCGTCACCGAGGGCGTGGCGCGAGCGCCCGGCGGCTCGCTCGCGGGCGGCACCTCGACGCTGTTACAGGGACTGCGCTGGGCGATCCGCGATTGCGGCATCCCCTTGGCGGAGGCCGTCGCCGCGGTCACCGCGACCCCCGCCGATGCGGCGGGCCTGGACGAGGTCGGCGATCTACGGCCCGGCATGTACGCCGACGCCGTGGTCCTCGACGACGAACTCTCCCTGCGACGCGTACTGAGACGAGGACGGTGGCTGGCGTGATCCTCACCGTGACCATGAACCCCGCCTACGACATGACCTACCGGCTGGAACGCCTGGAACGCGGCCGCGCGCAACGGGTGTTGTCGGTCGAACAACGCCTGGGCGGCAAGGGCATCAATGTCACGCGCATCCTGGGCCAGCTCGGCAGCGCCACCTGTGCCACCGGATTCGCCGACCACCCGTTCGCGGCCGCGGCCGCCGCCGAATTCCCGGCAGACTTCGTGCCCGCGCTGCCGTGGGTGCGGCGCACGGTGGTGATCAGCGAATCCCGCGACGGCACCGCGACGGGACTGTGGGAGCCGGGCGCGTATGTGCACGAATTGCATGCCGTCGATCGGCTGCGGGATCGGATCGAATTCCTGCTGCCCGACCTGCGGGGGCTGGTCGTATCCGGTTCGCTGCCCGGCGGAGTCGACGAGACGGTTCCGGCCGAACTGGCGCGTGCCGCCGTCGCGGCGGGTGTCCCGACCGTGTGCGACGTGGACGGACCCGCATTGAAGGCGGCCGCCACGGTTCCCGGCATCGTTCTCATGCCCAATCAGGATGAACTGGAACGCCTCACCGGTGTCGTGGCCGAACGCCCCGAAGCCGTGGTGGCCGCCTCCATCCCACTACTGGAATCCGGTGTCCGCGCCGTGATCGCCACGCGCGGCGCCGACGGCATGGTGGCCGTGACCGAGTCGGGTGCCTGGTCGGCCACGCTGCCGGAAGCCTTGGCGGGCAATCCGACCGGCGCGGGCGACGCGGCCACGGCGGCGGTTATCCGCGCGCTGGCCACCGACCGCGCCACGGACTGGCCGAAGCTGCTGACCGAGGCCGTCGCGACCTCCGCCGCCGCCGTCGTCATTCCCGTGGCGGGCGAGATCGACATGACCCTCCGCGAGCGCCTCGCCCCGACCGTCCGCGTCACCGCCCTCGACGCGCCATCCCTGGAGTACCGCGAGTGACGTTGTTCCCCATCCCCGAACTACTCGCCGCCGCCCGCCCCGGTGGGCTGGGGGCATTCAACGTGATCACACTGGAGCACGCCGAAGCCATCGCCGCCGCGGCGGCTTCCGCAGATTGCCCTGCGGTGCTCCAGATTTCGGAGAACACCGTCCGATATCACGGCGGCTTGAAGCCCCTCACCCGTGCCTGCCTGCAACTGGCCGCCGACAACCCCGCCGCCCTGGCCGTCCACTTGGACCACGCCACGTCCCGCGAATTGATCACGGAGGCAGTCGAACTCGGCATCACCTCGGTCATGTACGACGGCTCCACCCTCGACTATGCCGACAATGTCGAATCCACCGCAGCCATCACCCGTTGGTGCCACGAACGCGGCGTCCACGTCGAGGCCGAACTCGGCGCGATCGGCGGCAAGGACGGCGCGCACACTCCCGGCGTCCGTACCGATCCCGACGAGGCGGCGGCCTTCGTCTCCGCCACCGCGGTCGACGCCCTCGCCGTGGCCGTGGGCTCCTCCCACGCCATGCACACCCGCGACGCCCGCCTCGACAACGACCTGATCGCACGACTATCGGCGAAACTGCCTGTCCCCCTGGTGCTTCACGGGTCCTCCGGCGTCTCCGACGACGGCCTGCGCTCCGCCGTCCACCACGGCATGGCGAAGATCAATATCGCCACCAGGCTGAATATCGGCCTCACCGAGGCGATCAGGACCGCACTCGCGAGCCAGCTCGGACTATCCGACCCCCGCAAGTATCTCGGCCCCGGGCGCGCCGCGATCCAGCACGAGGTCGAGCACTTCCTGGAGGTCCTTCGCGGCCGTTGAATGGCAAGATCAACTCCGTGAGCGATATCGCGTTGGTGACCGGCGGCAACCGCGGAATCGGCCGGGAGGTCTGTCGGCAGCTGGCCGAGCGCGGCTTCACCGTGCTCCTGACCGCCCGGTCCGAGGGCGCCGCGCAGACCGCGGCGTCTGAGATCGGCGCGCTGCCCTTGCGACTGGATATCACCGACAACGCGAGTGTGTTGGCGGCCGCTGAAGCCGTGCAGCGCCAACACGGCCGCCTGGATGTGCTGATCAACAACGCAGCGATCACGTACGACACATGGCAACGCGCCGCCACCGCCGACCTGGCCGTGGTGCACGAGGCCGCCGAAACCAATCTCTACGGCCCCTGGCGCATGGTCCAGGCCTTTCTCCCGCTCCTGCGCAAGAGCGCTCACCCTCGCATAGTGAACGTCTCCAGCGAGGCCGCCTCTCTCACCAGCATGGGAGCGGGCACCCCCGCCTACAACACCACCAAGGTCGCCCTCAACGCCCTGACCCGCATGCTCGCCGCCGAGCTGCGCCCCGATCGCATCCTCGTCAACTCGATCTGCCCAGGCTGGGTGGCCACCGATATGGGCGGCCCCGGCGGGCGACCCGTCGCCGAGGGCGCGGCCGGAATCGTCTGGGCCGCAACCCTCCCCGACTCCGGACCCACCGGCGGCTTCTTCCGCGACGGCAAGGCCCTCCCCTGGTAACGAATTCCCGAGCACCACAGGAGTTTCCATGAAGTATCTGGTCATCGGCGGTACCGGTCGAACCGGCAGACTGGCCGTCGAACTACTACGCGGTGAGGGCCATGAGGCGGTGGTGGGCACCCGCCATCCGCGCGACGGCCACAGCATCGCGGTCGACCTCGCGAAGCAACCGGATCCCCATTTGCTGGATGGATTCGACGGAGTCATCGTCTCGGTCGAACCACCCGTCGATGACGCGGGAGCCGACGCGGTGATGAACACCGGCGTCGCCGCGCTGTCTGAATTGGCTGCCGCACAAAAGATCCCGGTCGTTCTCGTCTCTCAGATCTATATCACCCGCGCCTCGGAGCACCCCGACATGGCCGGCATCATCAACGCGCGCGGGGCTGGCGAGAAGGCGCTCCGACGCAGCGGGGCGCCGTACGCGATCGTCCGGCCCAGCTGGCTGACCAATTCGGCTGCCAGCGGGGCGCGACTCGAACAAGGCGATCGGGGCGACGGCCGGGTCAGTCGCGAAACCGTGGCCCGGGCCGCGGTGGCGGCGCTTCTTCATTCCGAATCCCACGGCAAGACATTCGAGCTCTACGATGCGCCGAATGCTGTCGACTGGGGGGCTGCATTCTCTGCATTGATGCCTGATTAGATTCTCGAATTACGTTGTAAGACAGGACATTTCGGGTTCCCATGGGGTTTGCTGGGGCGTAGAATTAGCACATGGGTTCGAAGGGAGTGACATTCGACGGCTGCGGCCTCACCGAAATGGTGGCCGCGGTAGAGGCTTTCGCCGACTGCATTCTCACCGGTGATCTGACAGCGTTCTCCGGTGAGGAGATCGTGGCGATGATGCAGCAGGTGGAGACCAGCAAGCGGCGGTTGTCGGCGCTGGATTCGAAGCTGATCATCGAGGCGTCGGATCGCGGCCTGCCCGAAACCTCGGGTGCGGGAAGCCCGGTGGCGTTCCTGCGTCACACCCTGCACCTGACCCGCCACGACGCCTCCACCCGCATCAAGATCGCTGCGCAGGTGGGGGAATTCCACCAGGCCGACGGGCAACTCGCACCCGCGGTGCTGGAGGTCACCGCCGAAGCGTATGAAGCAGGCGACATCTCGCGCGATCACGTCCGCAACATCGTGGATGTGATGAACCATCTGCCTGCTGATGTGCCGGTGGAAACCCGCGCCGAGACCGAGCAGATCCTGGTGAACTACTGCTGCGAGGGCTGGCCCGATGACCTGCCCCGCATGGGCCGCGAAATCCTGGCCCGCCTGGATCCGGAAGGCACGGTGGTCAGCGACGCGGACCGTCACCGCCGTCGCGGCATCAAGGTCGGCCGCCCGGGCATCGATGGAATGTCGTGGATCGAGGGCTGGCTCACCCCGCAGCTGCGCGCTCTGTTGGATGCGTTCCTGGCCAAGTACGCCCGCCCCGGGATGTGCAACCACGAGGACGCCGACAGCCCGCAGGTCTCCGACGCTTTGATCGACTCCACGGTGTTGGAGGCGGCCGCGCGCCGCGACCGTCGCGATGCGGGGCAGCGCACCCATGACGCGTTCATCGCCCTGCTGCAGCCCGATTTGGATTTGCGCAAGCTCGGCTCCCACCGCGGCATGCCGGTGCAGGTGACCCTGCAGATGAACCTGGCGGATTTGGAGCGGGGTTCGGGTCTTGCGACGACCGCCTCCGGCGTCCAGATGTCGATCAACGAAGCGTTGAAGATGGCCGGTGGTACCCGTCCGGTGCTGATCGTGAACGACGACAAGGGGATTCCGCTCTACCTCGCCTACGGGCAGCGCATCGCCTCCTCGGGACAGCGGTTCGGGCTGCTGGCTCGCGATCGTGGCTGCACGTTCCCCGGCTGTGACGCTCCGGCGGATATGTGCGCGGCGCACCATGTGACCGATTGGGTGAAGGGTGGCCCGACGGATCTGGACAACCTGGCCCTGGTCTGCGATCACCACCACGCACTCGTGAACGACAGCCCGAACGGGTGGAAGACGGTGATGCTGGGCAAGGATTCCCCGCATCGCGGGCGGGTCGGCTGGATCGCACCGAAGGCCCTCGACCCGACGGGCACACCGCAAGTCAACGAGAAGCATCACGCCGGGCAGCGGGTCGCCACTGCGGTGGAGTCCAGTTGCCGGGAGTGGGGTTCAACGGCTGCGTGAGACCCGGCTGCCCGTCTACGTCTGGTGTGCGCAGGGACGGGGAAGTGTGGTTGCTTCGCCTGCCCTACCGCACTGGGGCTGACGCCGGGTTGGGAGCCGCACCCGCCGATCCCGGCCCACGGACTGCACGCATCACCTTCAAAGACAACAGAACAAGGACATTGACAACTCCACAGGGATTCTTTTCTTCTCCCGCGCCGGGCCGCTGCGCGGCCGAGCCGTGAGGTGGCTGGTACCGCAGCCGAGGCCGCGAACCCAGCCACCTCCTCTCCCTTCTCCAGGCGTCTTTTATCTTTTGTTCCTTTTTCTTTTCGTCTTTTATCTCTTGTCTTTCGCCTTCAACCGCACCGGCAGCCGCTTCATGGCGTGGATAACCGCGTTGGGGTACCAGCGCAATTCGGAGGCATCCACCGCCAGTTCGAGGTCCGGGAACCGTTGCAGCAGTTGAGCGAAGGCGATGCGGGCTTCCAGACGAGCCAGCGGGGCGCCGACGCAGTAGTGGATACCGTGCCCGAAGCCCAGATGCCCGACGCGGTCCGCAGTGAAGTCGAGGCGGTGTGGCTCGGTGAACTGGCGCGGATCACGGTTGCCCGCGGCCAATGCGATCAATACCAGTTCGCCTTCCGGAATGACGGTGTCACCCACCGTGACCGGCTCACTGGTGAACCGCAGCGTGGCCATGTCGACCGGGCCGTCGAAGCGCAGGAACTCTTCCACGGCGGCGGGGATCAGGTCAGGGTTCGCGCACAGCTGTTCCAGCCGCGGCCGATCCCGCAGCAGCGCCAGCATCCCGTTCCCGATCAGATTCACCGTGGTCTCGTGCCCGGCCACCAGCAGCAGCAACGCCATCCCGATGAGTTCGCCCTCATCCAAGCGCGCATCCGCATCGTTGACCAGGGCCGACAGCATGTCCTCCCCCGGCTCCTCGCGCTTGCGGCGCAACATCTTCCGCAGGAACGCCACCATCTCGCCGTGCGCCTTGACCCGATCCATCTCCGGCTCCAGCGTCCCGACCAGCGCCTTGGTCCACTCCCGGAACGTCCCCCGATCCGCGATGTCGACATCCAGCAGATGGCAGATCACGGTGACCGGCAGCGGCACCGCGAAGGCCTGCAATAGATCGACCTCGTCCTGCTCGGCCATCGCGTCCAGGAGTTCCCCGGCGGTCCGCTCGATCACTCCGCGCAGTGCCGCCACGCGTCGCGCGGTGAACGCCTGCGACACCGCTTTACGCAATCGCGTGTGGTCGGGTGGATCCGCATTGAGCATGTGCCGCAACCCATCATGGGTTCGCGGCCCCTCCCACTTCCCGCCGTATTTTCGCTCGATCACGCCTTCGAGCCGGTCGATGTCCTTGCACAGCCGGGGATCCGCGAGTGCCGCCCGCGCCTCCTCGTATCCGATGATGACCCACCGATCCACGCCGTCGCCGAAGTGCACCCGGTGCACCGGTCCCTCGTCGTGCCAAAGCCGGTAGTGCGCATGCGGATTGGCGAAGAAGTGCTCGCCGAGCAGCTCGGTCACCCTTCCGACGGTACGGGAATTCAGCGCTTGGCGGCGGCGCGATCCCGGATGCGATTGAGGGTCAGCCGCCACATGGCGGTGGCCAAGTCCACCGGGATGCGGGGTGTGGCGGAGGCCTTGGCGGCGGCCAGGCGGGTCTTGCGCAACAGGTCGGCGGGGGCCTTGTCCGGGTGGCCGGTGTCGTAGGGCGGGTGCGGGTCGTACTCGATGTACAGCTGGGTCATCTGCGCGACCTCATCGCCCGCGATCTGGCCGACCAGCCACAGGCCCAGATCGATCCCGGCGGAAACCCCTGCCGCGGTGACGATCTTGCCGCTGCGCACGATCCGGTCGTGCGGCCGCGATTCCGCGCCGAAGGCGGCCAGCGCGGGCTGGGCGGCCCAGTGCGTGGTGGCCGGATGGCCGCGCAGGATGTCGGCGGCGGCCAGGATCAACGCACCGCTGCAGACCGAGGTCGTCCACTGGGTCTTCGGGTGCACGGCCCGCAGCCATTCGATGAGTTCCTTATTGGCCATGGCCTCGGTCGTCGCCGCCTCCGACCCGCCCACCAGCACCAGGTCGGGCGCGGGCGTCTCGGCGAAGGTGTGGGTCGCGCCCAGGGCCAGCACGCCGCTGTCGGAGATGACCGGCCCGACTTCATTGGAGACGAAGCGCAATTCACTGTCCGGAATCCCGCGCAGCACCTCGTAGGGACCGATCGCGTCCAGCACGGTCATGCCGTTGTAGAGGACGATGGCGATCTGGAATGTCATGGGACACTCTCTCTTTCAGAACTTCGTGAACCGTGCGCGGTATTCGCCCGGCGGTATTCCCAAGTGACGGTGGAAGATTCGATAGAGGGTCTCGGGGCTGCCGAGTCCGACGGCGGCGGCGACCCGGTCCATGGGCTGGTCCGTGGTCTCCAGCATTCGCCGCGCCGCCGCGACCCGGACCTGTTCGACGTAACGGGCGGGGGTAGTGCCGGTCTCGGTCGCGAAGACGCGCGAGAAGTGCCGGGTGCTCATGCCCACCTGGGTCGCCAGCGCAGGCAGGGACAGATCGGATTCCAGATTCTCCTCCATCCAGACCTGCAGCGCCCGAAGCGAACTGCGCTTCGGCGGGTTGGCGGCCAGCGGAGCGCTGAACTGACTCTGTCCCCCGGGGCGGTGCAGATACACCACCATCCAGCGTGCCACCTCGCGCGCCAGTTCGGGACCGTGATCGGCGGCCACGATGGCCAGGGCCAGATCGATGCCCGCGGTGACGCCGGCCGAGGTCCACATGCGCCCGTCGCGCACATAGATGCGATCGGGTTCGGTGGTGATGGCCGGGAACTGCCGGGCCAGCAGTTCGCCGCCGGCCCAGTGCGTGGTGGCCCGGCAGCCGTCGAGCAGTCCGGCCCGGGCGAGCAGGAAGGTGCCCGAGCAGACCGAGCCCACCCGCGTCGCGTCCGCTGCCATGCGCTGGATCCCGGTGACGAGGCTGTGCTGCTCGGCAGCTGTCCAGACGGTCAGACCACCGACCACCAGCAGGGTGTCCACCGGACCATCCCAGGCGTCGAGCCCGTGGGTTGCCGTCACCTCGATGCCGCAGGCCGACCGCACCGGCCCGGCCGTGGCCGCGGCCACCTCGACCCGATACCCGGGATTCGCGCCCAGGGCGGCGGCACCGGCGAAGACGTCGGCCGGACCGGCCAGATCCGTCAACTGGAAACCGTCGAACACGACGATCAGCACCACCCGCATGCCTCCAGCCTGCGGCCCGCGCCCGATGGCGTCAATGACACGACTCTTGCAGATTCGGCCATCGGGCAGGTGGTCGGACGGTAGCGGTAAGCGCGCGCTTGCTGCGTTTGCTGAACTGATAGAAAGTCCGAGTGGCCCGACATCTTTTCCTGTGCCCCCTGCGCTGGTCCGATATGGACGCCGACGGGCATGTGCACAATGCCGCGCACCTGCGCTACCTGGAGGAATCCCGGATCGACCTGTTCTGGACGCGCGGTTTCGGCGGCTCGAACGTGGTCGCGCAGATGGATATCGACTACCTGACGCCGCTGCGCTATCGCGCCGAGCCGGTGCGGGTGGAGACCTGGGTGACGAAGGTCGGCAATTCCTCGTTCGCGCTGCAGCAGGAGATCCGCGACGAGGACGTGGTCTACTCGCAGGCCGTGTGCACCATGGTCGCCTTCGATCCGGAGACCCAGAAATCGCGCCCGCTGCCCGAGGACCAGCGTGTCCTGCTGAAGGATCTGGAAGCCTGATGCACACCTATGAGATCCAGCTGCGCCGCACCGATATCGACGCGCAGAACCATTTGAACAATGTGGTCTTCGCCCAGTTCCTGGACGAGGCCCGCGCGGATCTGCTCGACGGGCACGAATCCGGCGGCGCGCGTTGGCGAGTGGTGGTCGCGGGTCAGCGGCTCAGCTACCGGGTGCCGCTGATCTTCCGCACCGCGCCGGTCACCGTCACCTCCGTGGTGGAGCGCATCGGCACCACCTCGTTCACCCTCGCGCACGAGGTACGTGATCATGAAAACCTGTACCTGTCGGCCACTTCCACCCTCGTCGCCATCGAAGAGGGTGCGCCACGCCCGCTCACAGATAGCGAACGCATATATCTGATGACCTTGGCGGCCCCGCGCACGTAGAATTGCTGGCATCGCCTGGTCAGCGTTGCAAGGGGTACATCATGGCCAAGATGACCATTGTCGAGTTGCTCGACGTGTTCAAAGAGATGACGCTGCTGGAGCTTTCGGAGTTCCTCAAGGCGTTCGAGGAAGAGTTCGGCGTCACCGCCGCGGCGCCGGTCGCCGTCCAGACGGTGACCGATGCCGCCCCGGTCGAGACGGCCGACGAGCAGAGCGAATTCGACCTGGTGCTGGAATCCTTCGGAGACAAGAAGATTCAGGTCATCAAGGCCATGCGGGAGATCATCCCCGGCCTCGGTCTCAAGGAAGCCAAGGACCTCGTCGAAGCCGCCCCGAAAGCAGTCCTCGAAAAGGTAGACAAGGACGCCGCCGAAGCGGCCCGCATCAAACTCGAAGCCGCCGGAGCCAAGGCAGCTCTCCGCTGAGCGACCCTAACCCTCCTACGCCCGCTGCTGCCGGGCCAGCGATTCCCCTGGCAGCAACGCGGCGTAGATGGTGCTGTGCACGGGCGTCGGCACCCCCGCCGCCCGCCCGAACCGCACCACCGCCCCGTTCTGATACTCCAACTCCGACGGCCGACCGGCGGCGAGATCCCGCTGCATGGATGATGTTGTCTCGGAACTGAACCCGAGATACACGCCCATCATCTGCTCGACGTCGGACTCACCGAGCGCGATGCCGCGTGCCCGCGCCACGGCCGCTACCTCCCGCATGCCCGTGCGCACCAATTCGACCGTTTCCGGTTGGACACGGGTGACGCCGACCGGCTGTCGCGCAAGCGCGCCCACGCCGCCGTACGAGGCGATGAGCATCAGCTTGCGCCACAGGGTCGCTTGGATATCCGCCGATCGCGTGACTCCGATCCCGGCCTCCGACAGCGTCGCGGCAACGCTGTCGACCAGGTCCGGCGCGACGGCGGTGGCCAGCCGAGGTCGTGCGCCGGGCGCGGAGCGATGGCTGTCCGCCTCCGAATCCCGCACCAACGCTCCGATTTCCACGGTGGCATGCGCGCCCAGGCATCGCACGTGCCACGGTCCCACGCGCTGCGCGATCACCACACAGGTGCAGCCGAGAATGTGTTGTGCGCCCAGTTCCTCGGCCAGGTCGGCACCGGCCTCGACGCCGTTCTGCACCGGCAGTACCGCGGTGTGCGGCCCGATGATCGGCCGCAACATCGTCGCCACCTCGATCACCTGCCACGCTTTGACCGCCACCACGATCAGATCGGCCGGCTCGGCATCGGCCGGGATCGCTGCCACCGCGCGCACCCCGGGCACCGAAATCTCCACTCCCCCATGGTCGAGAACCAGAGGCTCGGCCGCCGCGGCCACCGTATCCGAGTGCCCGACCACCGTGACCCTATGCCCGGCTCGACTCAGCATGGCGGCGAAGTACAGCCCCATCCCACCCGCGCCGACAACCATGACGTTCATCGAATGACCCCCTCGCACATCGACTTCCGCACTCCGAGATCCACTATCCGATCAACGAAATGTTGAAGTCGATCATAGAACCGTCCCGGGGCGGCGGTCCACCATTCGCCGGGCCAGTGGCGCGAGGAACTCAGTCGTCGGTGTGAGGAACCGAGTCCTTCGCACGGTGCCGCGCGGCGGTTTCCAGGTAGGCGCTGAGTTCGGAGCGGAGGACCTTGTCGAGGGCCTGGTCGAGGGTGTCGCGGACGGAGCGGAGGCCGAGGTCTCGCATGTGGTTGAGCATTTCGGTGGTGGCGGCGATTTCGGGGTCGGTGTCGGGGAGCCAGCCGGGGCCGTGGTCGTCGACTATGCGGTCTTTGGCGGCTACCACCATGAGGCGGGCGATGTCCTCGAGGCGGCTCACCACGCCGGCGTAGAGGTCGATCAGTTCCGGGAGGCGGAAGCCGTAATTGCTGAGGGCCGCGAAGGTTTCGACCAGATCCGGACGGGTGAGCTCGGCGGTCTCGTCGTGCAGCCGGACCAGGCCGAGTTCCTCGAGACGGGCCAGTTGCGCGCCGTCGAGCTGGTGGTCCTCACCCTCGCCGAAGAAGGTGTCGAGGAGTTCGCGTGGAATCTCCACCGGCTCTTCGGGTTTGCCCCAGGTGGCGGTGACGGCGCTCTGCAGGCCGAGGATTTCGGTGAGGTCCTTGCCGGTTTCCCAGCTGGTGATGAAGTCGGCGATGTGGGCGATGGTGAAGCCGCGCTGCAGCAGGGCGTCGATGATCCGCAGGCGCGCCAGATGCGTCTCGTCGTAGATGAGGGCCCGCCCGCTGCGCCGGGTCGGCGTGGGGAGCAGGCCCTTCTCCTGATACGCCCGCACATTGCGGGTGGTGGTGCCGGCGGCCTGGGCGAGATCGTCGATGCGGTACTCCGCCATCCGTGTCGCACCCACCCTTTCCGCCGGCCACCCGAGCATGGAATCAATCACCGCCGGTCACGACATTAGCGCAGGTGGAAGTCGTCCAAGCGCACCGTGGCCAGCTGCCGGGCGTACTGGGTGCCGAAACCGGGGTACATGGTGGCGTTGAAGCCGTCCTCGGTCAGGTACCAGCTGCGGCAACCGGAGTTCCAGGTGGTGGCGGTCAACCGGCGTTGCAGGCGGCGGTTGTAGCGGTCCTGGCGATCCTGCCTGGGTTCCAGCGCGACGCCGCGATCCAGCGCGATCTTGATGGCATCGGTGAGGTACTCGATCTGGGCCTCCATGTACACCAGCGCCGAATTGTGGCCCGGCCCGGAGTTCGGCCCGAAGGTGAGGAACAGATTGGGATACCCCGCCACCGTGACACTCTTGAACGCGTAAGCGCCGCCGCGCCATTCGTCGGCGAGCACCCGACCGTCGCGGCCGGTCACCGGAATCGGCGTGCCCTGCTTGGACACCTCGAACCCGGTCGCGAAGACAATGCAGTCGACCTGATGCTCGATGCCCTCCGCGGTTCGGATGCCCCCCGCCGAGATCCCCGCGATGGGCCAGGTGATGAGCTTGCAGTTCTCCCGCTGCAACGCCGGGTAGTACTCGCTGCTCATCAGCAGCCGCTTGCAGCCCGCCCGGAAATCCGGGGTGAGCTGCCGCCGCAGCCACGGATCGCGCACCTGGGACCGCAAGTGCAGCAGCGCCACCGACTCGACCACCCGGGTCAGCGGCGTATTCCACACCACGCCCAGCGCCACCGACTCGTGTCCCCAGAACCAGGCCTCGCGCGCCAGCGACTGCGTGACCGGCAGCTGCCGGTACACCTGCTTGGTGAGCCCGTTGGTGCGCCGGTTCACCCGCGGCAGCACCCAGCCCGGCGTGCGTTGGAAGACCTTCACCGACGCGGCCTGCTTCACCAGTTCCGGAATGATCTGCACCGCACTGGCTCCGGTGCCGACCACGGCCACCTTCTTGCCGGTGAAGTCGTAGTCGTGATCCCAGCGGGCACTGTGGATCTTGTGCCCCTCGTAGTCGTCGATCCCGGCGATGTTCGGGAACCCGGCATTGGCCAGCGGCCCGGAGGCCAGAATCACATTGCGCGCCCGCACCTTTCGCCGTCCGTCGGTGAACGACAGGATCCACAGCGCGGCCTCCTCGTCGTACACCATCCCGGTGACGTTGTGCCCGAACCGGATATACGGCCGGATCCCGAACTCCTCCACCATGGAGTCGATGTATCCGAGGATTTCGCCACTACCGGAATAGGTCTGGGACCAGTTCGGGTTGGGCGCGAAACTGTAGGAGTACAGCCGCGACGGAATATCGCACGCCGCACCGGGATAGGTGTTGTCCCGCCAGGTGCCGCCCACCCGCTCACCGCGCTCGAAGATCGCGAAATCGCCGATCCCCTTCTGCCGCAGTCGAATGGCCGCGCCGATCCCCGCGAATCCGGCTCCGATGATCGCCACGTCCAGTGGCTTGCTCCCCGCGCTCATGCGACCGGCTCGTAGGTGAGTTCCTTGGACCAGCTCGGCTGCTGCGGCAGCAGCCGGTCCGGAATCGCCCCGGTCAGCTTGACCATGGCGTCCGCGAACAGGTGATACGGATGCTCGCGGTTGATGACCCACCCCGCGTGCATCTTCACGATCCGGTACATGGGCACCCGATTGGCGATCGGCGCGCGCTCCCCGACCTGCTTGAACCGGGCCATGGCGGCGTAGAGCTTCTCCTCGTTCACGCCCATCTCGACAATGTTGTCCCGCATCTTGTTCAGCAGCGGCACATAGCTGAGCACGCCGATCATCAGCGACGGCTTGACCCACCCGCCGACCAGATCGATGGCGAGTTTGCGCACGCTCGAATGCCCGAGCAGCTCCATGACCGCGTAATCGGTGGCCAGATGCCGGGATTCGTCATTGTTGATCTTCTTGAAGACCTCCTGCGCGACCGGATCGGGCACCTCGTCGGTGATGAACTTGATCAGCGCGCCGTCCAGCGCCACCTCGAGCATGGGGATGACCGTGCCCAGGAACGACAGCGACATGCCGTCGGAGTACTTGTCCAGGAAGTCGATCACCAGCTTGACATTGATATTGGGCTCGGGGATCTCGTCCCCGTCGAGCATGCCCCAGCGCCGCATGAGCGCCAGTTCGGCATTGGCGTGCCGCTGCTCCTCGGCGTGGAAGTAGCGGTAGATCTCGGCCAGAGTCTGGGTCGGGGCCTTCTTGGCCATGGCGGCGAACCCGCGCGCACCGACGTTCTCGATCCACATGAGGTCGGCCATGAACGGCTTGAGTTTGGCGTGCAACTCGGGGTCGATGAGCTCGGCTCCCGGTGCGCCCCAGTCGATATCGGCCAGCGCCCACTGCTTGGACTTGATCTTGGTCAGCATGTTGTCGAAGTCGAAAGACATGTCAGACTCCTGTCTTCTGGATGGTGTTGTCGGGCGTCGCCGAATCTTCTTGCGGCAGGACTCGGTTCAGGACGCCGAGGGCTTGGGTGTAGAGCGCGGGAAAGTGCCGCTTGAGATGCCAGACCACCCGCGCGTCCAGCTGCGGCAGTACGTACAGCCCGCCCCGGTCGTGCGCGTCGAGGGTCATGCGGGCCACGCGATCGGGCGAGAACCCGGACAGCCGCATGAGCCCGTCTGCCAGCCGCGAGGAACCCGACGTGATCCGCCCGTCCGCAACCACATTGGTCTTCACGAAGGTCGGGCACAGCGCCGTGACGGCCACCCCGCTGCCCGCCAGCTCGGCGGCCATGGTCTCCGACAGCGACACCACCGCGGCCTTGGACACGTTGTACGCGGCCATCCCCGGCGCGGCGGCGAATCCGGCCGCCGAGGCCACATTGATGATCCCGCCGCGCCCGGCGGCCCGCAGTCGCGGCGCGAAGATCTCGCACCCGTAGACCACGCCCCACAGGTTGATCCCCAGCGCCCATTCCCAGTCCTGGAACCCGATGTCCCCCACCGGCTTCCCGCCGATGCCCACACCGGCGTTATTGATCACCAGCGTCGGCGCACCGCCGAACAGCAGTTCCGCATGCAGGGCGAGGCTCTCGACATCCTCACGCCGAGACACGTCGCAGAAGATCGCATGCGCCGTGCGCCCGTACCGCTGCTCGATCATCCGCACGGTCTCGTCGGCGCGGTCCTTGTCGATATCCGCGCACACCACTTCGCCGCCGCGCGCGGCGATTTCGAACGCGAAGGCCCGCCCGATCCCGCTGCCCGCACCGGTCACCACGGCCTTGGCGGCATGAGAGCGGCGTTTGCCGCCCAACGCGAAGACCACTTCGTCGATCGGCCACATCTCAACTCACCCGCTCTCGAACCGGCGAGTCCGACTGCGCCAGTGTGGAAGTCACGAATCGCGCGGTACGCCGCAGCGCGGCCGCCGCCTCGGGCACCAGCAGCGGCAGTGCCTGGAAGACGTGGATGCGCCCCGGCCACAGCTCGAGCTCACACGCAACCCCGGCCGCCGCGGCCATATCCCGCAGGTGCCGCGCATCGTCGGCGAGCATCTCCCCCGCACTGGCCTGCACGAACAGCGGCGGCAGCGAGATATTCGCCGGAATCCGCAACCGCAGCCGCGGCGAATCCTCGGGTTCCGCGGCGGTATACAGCTCGATGAGCCGCCGCCCCACCCACGCGGGCGCCATCGGATCGGGCAGCACCCGGTCCCGCCGCTCGGCCAGCGTCAGCGTCGGATCCATGAGCGGCGAGAACATGAACGCCCCGGCGGGCTGCGCCACCCCGTTGATCGCGTTCTGCAGCAACAGATCCAGCGTCAGATGGCATCCCGCCGAATCCCCGCCGATCACCAGATCCCGTGCCCGATAACCATGTTCGAGCAGCCACCGGTACCCCGCGGCCGCGTCCTCGGCGGCCGCCGGAAAGGGATGCTCGGGCGCGAGCCGATAGTCGACCACGAACACCGGCAGCCCGGTCGCCTTCGACAGCCGCGAGGCCAGACCCCGATGCGTGCGCGCCGAGCACACCACATACCCGCTGCCGTGCAGGTAGTAGATGGCCCGATCGCCGTGCCGCACCCCGGCCGCGCGCACCCATTCGCCGCGCACCCCGCCCGACCGCACCGGCATGACCGAGGTTCCCGGCAGCGTCGGCCCGAAGGCCGCCATGATTCCGGCGATGAGCCCGCGCCCGGCCTCGATCCCGACCCGATTGTTCGGCAACAACCCATTGACCTGCCGCAATCCCACCACCGACGCCGCGGCCGCGATTCGCGTACGCGCCGCGGCCCGGGTGGGAACCGCTTCGGACGGGAAGGTCGCCATTGACCTTGTCTTCATGCCCTCAGCATCGCCAGCCAATGTGCCAGTTGTCAATGGCACATTTATAACGACCTAGGAAGACTTCATTTCGAAGCGGGTGAGCCGGGTCACACACGATGGCCATGACCTGGTATTTTTCGGGCCATGACGGTCGATTGGGTGTCGACGGGTGGCGAGGCGGGCAGTGCGCGGACGAAACCGCTGGCCTGGTTGCGGGCTCCGGTGGAGCCCGCCGCGGACAACGGATTCTTCGGGCCGGGATCGGTGACCTGGAAGGTGTGGGGATATCCGACCGGGCTGTCGGTGGGATTCCAGCGGGCGGTGGTGATCGAGGAGCTGGATCCGTTCCTGGTCGCCTCGGTGCAGCACACCGGAAAGGTGTACAGCCAGGCCAGAACTCGCTACGACCACACCCTCGCATACTTCTCGACGGTGCTGTTCGGCGACACCGAGACCGCGACCAAGGCGTCGGCGGTGCTCATGAAGATCCACGCCAAGACCGGCGTGGGCACCGAGCCGGTCTCGGGATTGACCTACGACGCCAACGATCCCGACTCACAGCTGTGGATCCACCTCACCGCCTGGCATTCAATCCTCTATGTCTACGAGCAGTTCGGTCCCGGACCGCTCTCCGACGCCGAGGAACACCAGTACTGGAACGAGTGCGCGATCGCCGCGGAACTGCAGACCTGCGATCCGGCCAAGGTGCCGCGCACCCGCGAGGGCATTCGCACCTACTTCGAGGACATCCGGCCGCGGCTGGCCGCCAGCGAGGTCACCCAGCAGATGATGGATCACCTGCTCAATTCGCGGGTCATGTATCCGCCACTGCTGGGCAAGCTCGGCCCGTTCGCCTGGGTGGCCAACAAGTTCCTGCGCATGGCCACCATCGCGACGCTGCCGCACTGGCAGCGCGACCTGGCGGCCATTCGTCAGTCCCGGCTGTCCGATCTGGCCGTCCGGCTACTGGCCAAGCCCGTCTTCTGGATTCTCTCCAAGAGCGGGCGACTCCAATTGACCCTGCTGGCTTGGCTTTCGCCGTCGACGGCCCCGATCGCCGCGCCATTCCTGCGCGGGGTGCCGGCGCGCGAGAATCGGACCCTCACGCCGGCGGAGGCGTTCAGCCGATGGAACGTGAAGACCCCGGCCGAGTTGTACGCCGGGTTGCATCGGCCCGCGGAATAGGGTCGGCCTGAGCCCGGGAGCGCCGCGGCGCATCGCCGAGTACCGACAGAACGGTGAGTGGATTACGGGAGAAGTTGATGAAAGCCATGACAGCCCTCCTTCAATGGTCGGGCCGGCTCACCGTGCTACAGAACAGCGGCTCCGCAACGGTTGGCCGGGGAAAATGAGAGGTCGTGAATCGGTCTCGGACACGGACAGTCGCCGTGATTCATTAGTCCCTCACCTCCTCGCATCGCCGTGACACCGATTACAAGTGCCGCGATCGTGCGGCACAGATCGGCCATTATTACCCAGAATCGACCGACCAGTCAAATTCTGTTCACTTTCCGTTCACCTTGATGCGCTGCTGAGCGCGGCGTGCAGACCCACCGCGTCGGCCAGGCGACGGTGGGATTCGAGGCGGGCGGCGCGGTCGTAGGTGCTGGTGTGGACCAGGAATTCGTCGGCGTCGGTGCGGCGGACGAGGCGGTCGAGCTCGGTGAGGACCTCGGCTTCGGTGCCGTGGATGTGGCCGCGCAGGGCGTCGGTGAACAGCTCGCGCTGGCGGTCGGTCATGGGTTGGCGCTCGATCACCTCGGGTGGGAGCAAGGGCGGGAACTCGCCGCGGGTGCGGGACCAGGCCGATGACCAGGCCTCGGGGAGCAGCAGCCGATGCGCCTGCTCGGTGGTGTCGGCGATGACGACCGAACCCGACACGACGACATAAGGGGTGTCGCGGCCGGGGCCCGGACGGAACTCGGCGCGGTACTTCTCGATCGACTCGACCATGGCGTCCTCCCCCGCGGCGGCCGCGATGACCAGCGGCAGCCCGAATCGCGCGGCGCGTTCCGCGCCCGAGCCGATGGCGAGCAGGAACGCGGGCACGCGCAGTCCCTCAGCGGGCCAGGCGTGCACCCCCTGCCTGCCGTCGGTGAAATAGTCCAGCAGCTCGGTCAATTGGGCGTCGAAGTCCTCGGCGTCGCGCTTGTCGTGGCCGAGGGCGCGGCGCACGCCGCCGGTGAAGCCGACCGAACGGCCCAGGCCCATATCGATGCGGCCCGGGTACAGCGATTCCAGGACGCCGAACTGTTCGGCGACGACCAGCGGCTGATGATTGGGCAGCATGACGCCGCCGGTGCCGACCCGGATGCGGGAGGTGGCCGCGGCGATGGCGGCGGCCAGCACGGTCGGGGCGGATCCGGCGACGCCGGGCACGCTGTGGTGCTCGGAGACCCAGAAGCGGTGGTAGCCCCATGCCTCGGCCAAGCGGGCGAATTCGACGGTCTCGCGCAGCGCCTCCGGGTGCGGCTGGTCCTGGCGGACCCGGGAGCGGTCCAGGATCGAGAAGCGAATCGCCTGCAATGCCGGAGTCATGCACAGTGCCAACGCGGGCGCCGGGGTTTGATTCCGGGTGGGCGATTCAGGTCACAGGCGCGGGCAGAAAGCCGGTCTCGATGTAGTAGTCGACATAGCGGGCGAGGATCGCGCAATCGACTCCGGGACAGGCGGATTCGGGGTCGCCGGGGGTCACGCCGGTCACCTCGGCGGAGTAGTTGATGCTGAGCGCGGCCGCGCGGATCAGCAGTTCGTCGGCTCCGGGCCGTTCGGCCGCGCGCAGCAGGGTCGCGGCGAAGTCCTGCGGATCGGCGAGGTCGAGGCGGTAGCGGCGGCGCAGGATCTCGTCCCGGATGGATTTCAGGGAGACCGTCCGGCGGGGTAGCAGGGCGTGCGACCCGGAGTGGCCCACACCGCGCACGACGGCCGCGGCCACCTGGTCGACGGGGAGCATGGCGACCTCGCCGTCGGGGAGATCGGGGGCCAGGCCCAGGACCAGCATGGCGCGCAGCATGGTCCACCAGGCGTCGTCGGTGCCGGCCGCGCCCGTGACGGAATCGCCGGTGATCAGGCCGGGGCGGTGGATGCGGACGGGGAGGCCGCGGTCGGCGGCGGTCCGGACGAGTTGTTCGGCAACCCATTTCGTGAGGACGTAGCCGGGCAGGTGGTCCGGCGGCGGGCCGTCGGGGACCGAGGCGGTGGAGATGTAGTGGATCGGGGTCAGGGGGCCGGTGGTGGCCATGCGCAGGACTTCCCGGGTGCCGGTGACGTTCGCGGCGCGCATGCGGGCGTAGGGCTCGAGGTGGTTGACCTGCGCGCCGTTGTGGTAGATCGCGTCGACCCGGTGGGCGAGTTCGGTGAAGCGTTCGGGGGTGAGACCCAGGTCGGGACTGGCGAGATCGCCTGGGACAGGCACGATTCGGTCGCCGTACTCGGAGAGGTCGAGCCGGTATCGGGTGGCGGTGTCCAGGATGCGCTGCCGGGCCGTGGATTCGTCGGCGGCCCGGGTCAGGCAGTGGACGGTGGCGGCGGTGCCTTCGAGCAGTTCGCGCAGGAGGAAGATGCCCAGGAAACCCGTTGCGCCGGTGAGGAGTACGGCGGCGGCCGGGCCCTTTCGCCGCTCACGTCCGGCCGCGGTGATCTCCGGCTCCAGGACCGCGTCGGCCAGCGGGTCGGGTCCGGTGCTCGCGGTGACCTCCGATCGGAGCGCGGCGGCCAAGTCCGCCACCCGGGAGTGGTCGAACAGGTGGCGCAGCGGCACCGGGATGGCGAGCCGCTCGGCCAGGGCGGCCCGAACTCGAATGGCGGACAGGGAGTTTCCGCCCAGGGCGAAGAAGTCGTCCTCGCGGCCGATCCGGTCGATGCCGAGTTCGGAGCCGAAGACGTCGGCGACGATCTGTTCGTCCGGCGTCGCGGGGGCGTGGTATTCGCGCACCGGCAGTTCGGGATCGGGCAGTGCGGCGCGGTCGAGCTTGCCCGTCGATCCCAGGGGGAAGCTGTCGAGCAGGGTCAGGTGCGCGGGAATCATGTAGCTCGGCAGCCGCTTTCGGGCAGTGTCGAGGACTTCGGTGAGATCCGGAGTGGTGCCCGCGGTCGCCCGCAGGTAGCCCACCAGGCGTTGCCGCCGGATCTCGACAACCGCCTCCGCGACGGCCGGGTGCGCGCGCAGCGCGGCCTCTACCTCGCCGGGCTCGATGCGCTGGCCGCGCAGCTTGAGCTGGAAGTCGGTGCGGCCCAGGTATTCCACGCCCCCGTCGCGCAGTCGCCGCACCAGGTCGCCGGTGCGGTACATGCGCGCGCCGGCGGGTCCGAAGGGGTCGGCGAGGAAGCGGTCCGCCGTGCGGGCGGGCTGGCCCAGGTAGCCGCGGGCCAGTTGCGCGCCCGCGACGTACAGCTCGCCGGGTGTGCCGGGCGGCACCGGGTGCAGGCGGGCATCGAGGATGTAGGCGCGGGAATTCCCGTGCGGCGCACCGATGGACACCGGATTGTCGCCCAGGTCGGTGACCTCGGTGCCGGTGACGGAGATGGTCGCCTCGGTGGGCCCGTACAGGTTGTGCAGCCGGGCCGGGCTCGCGGCGGTGAAGCGGGCGATCAGCTCGGCGGGCAGGGCCTCGCCGCCGACCCACACGACTCGCAGTGCGGAGAGGGCTTGGTCCGGAGCGTGTTCCAGGAGCGCGCGCAGCAGGGACGGCACGGCGAGGAAGCAGGTCACCCGGTGCCGGGCGATGGCATCGGCCAGGTATTCGGGATCGGTGCGCCCCGCGGCGGTCGGGATCACCAGGTGCCCGCCGACGGCGAGCGGGATGGTGTAGCCGATGAGGGAGGCGTCGAAGCTGGTAGGCACCAGCTGGAGATAGGTGTCGCGCTCGGTCAGTTCGTATTCGGCGGTGAGGAAGGCGATGTGGTTGGCGATGGCCGCGTGCGGGATGCCGACGCCCTTGGGGCGGCCGGTGGAACCGGACGTGAAGATGACGTAGGCGAGATCCTGGTCGCGGAGCGGGCGGAGACGATCGGCATCCTCCACTGGCTCGGACGAGAATGCTTGCAGGTCATCAGAATTCACCAGTTCATCGGTGACCACGCAGACGGGGTCGGCGGTGGCCATCAGATCCGCCACCCGGTCGGCGGGCAGGCCGGGATCGATCGGCACGTACGCGCCGCCGGCCTGCACGATGGCGTACAGACCGACCGCCAGATCGGGGCCG
>NZ_BAAFGR010000067.1:0-39375 GCF_041154655.1 Nocardia sp. JMUB6875 | reverse complement strand
CCCTGGGGGTAGGGCGGGTAAGCCCCGCTCGGCGGATAGGGCGCCGCGGCCGGGTTGAACTGGGTCGGATCGGGCGGAGGGGGTGTGTCCGCGACCGGCGTCTCGCTGTCCTGCTTGGACAGGTTGATCGATTCGTCGTCCATGCCCGGCGTTCCGGGATTCTTGTCGTCAGGCGTGCCGGGTTCATTCGGTGGCGTGCTCATCGCGCCCTCCTCGGTCGTGGGTGTGACGCCTTTGTCAGGGTTCCCGCTGCCGAACTCGCTACGCAGAAGTCCTAATCGTCGAGCTCCTCGACGATATCCATGGCCGCCAGCTCGGCGGGCCGATCGTCCTCGGCCACGAACTCCTCGCGCTGGCGCCGCCGCGTCCACTCCTGGTCCAGCTCGGCTCCTATCCCCAGCCGCCCGGTGTCGTCGTTCTCGCGATTGCGGATCACCAGGTCCTCGGGCGGATCGGTGATGTACCGCCCGTACTCGCGGATCTCGTCCTCCTGGTCGTCGTCGCCGAGGTCGTAGTCGAGATTGTCGACATCGCTGTCGAAGACCTGATCGGTGTCGAAGACCTCGTCCATCAGCCGCGCGTCGTCCTCATCGGGCCGCTCCGCCATCCGGCACCACCTCTCCGCGCAATCAGCGCACCAGTAGCAAACCGCGAGTCCGCGTCCAACGCTACCGCTTGCGCTTGGAAACGGACATCCATTGAGGCCCAAACATGACGAAAGCCCCCTGCCGTACTTCGGCAGGGGGCTTCGGCAGCTATTTTCGAGCGGGCTACGCGTTGCCGTTGAAAAGGCCAGTCACGGAACCGTTTTCGAAGACCTCGCGGATGGTCTGCGCCAGCAGCGGGGCGATCGAGAGCACCGTCAGCGTCGGGAACTTCTTCGACTCGTCGATCGGCAGGGTGTTGGTCACCACGACCTCCTTGGCCCCGCAGGACGCGAGCCGCTCGGCGGCCGGGGCCGAGAGGATGCCGTGGGTGGCGGCGATGACGACGTCGCCCGCACCGGCCTCCTTCAGCACCTTGACCGCGCCGGCGATGGTGCCGCCGGTGTCGATCATGTCGTCGATCAGGATGCAGGTGCGGCCCTCGACCTCACCGACCACGCGGTTGGACACGGTCTGGTTGGGGACCAGCGGGTCGCGGGTCTTGTGGATGAACGCCATCGGGGCGTCGGCCAGCGAGTTGGCCCACTTCTCGGCGACCTTCACGCGACCGGCGTCGGGGGAGACGACGGTGATGTTGGACAGGTCGTAGTTGTTGCGGATGTGCTCGGCCAGCTGCACCTGCGCGTGCATGTGATCGACCGGGCCGTCGAAGAAGCCCTGGATCTGATCGGTGTGCAGGTCGATGGTGATGATCCGGTCCGCGCCCGCGGTCTTGAGCAGGTCGGCGATCAGGCGAGCGGAGATGGGCTCGCGGCCGCGGTGCTTCTTGTCCTGGCGGGCGTAGGGGTAGAACGGCAGCACCGAGGTGATGCGCTTGGCCGAACCGCGCTTGAGCGCGTCGATCATGATCAGGTGCTCCATGACCCACTGGTTCAGCGGGGCCGGGAAGCTCTGCAGCACGAAGGCGTCGGAGCCGCGGACCGATTCCTCGAACCGGACGAAGGTCTCACCGTTCGCGAAGTCGCGGGCGGTCTGGGGAGTGACGTGGACGTTGAGTTCCTTGGCCACCGCCTCGGCGAGCTCAGGATGAGCGCGCCCCGAGAACAGCATCAGATTCTTCTGGTTATCGGTAGAGAACGCGGTCACTGACGTTCGCCATCCTTTTGCTCGTTGGATATCTCGGTGGTTCCCGGTTGGTCCGGGAGCGCCGCGAGGGCCGCTTCGGCCGCGCGGGCTGCATCGGTGCCGGGGCGATTGCGCTGCACCCAGCCTTCGAGGTTGCGCTGTGCACCACCCGAGACCGCGAGCGCTCCCGGTGGAACATTTCTGCGCAGTACAGTACCCGCTCCGGAGTACGCGCCGTCACCCACGGTGACCGGGGCGACGAACATGTTGTCGCTGCCCGTGCGAACATGCGAACCCACGGTGGTGTGATGCTTCTTGACCCCGTCGTAATTGACGAAAACGCTGGACGCCCCGATATTGCTGTATTCGCCAATGGTGGCGTCGCCCACATAAGTCAGGTGCGGGACCTTGGAGCCGGTGCCGATCGTCGCGTTCTTGGTCTCGACGAAGGTGCCGATCTTGCCCTTCTCACCCAGCGAGGTGCCGGGTCGCAGATACGCGAACGGGCCGACGTTCGCGCCCGGGCCGATCATCGCCTTCTCGCCGTGCGTGCGGACCACCTTCGCGCCGTCGCCGACGCTGACGTCGGTCAGCGTGCAGTCCGGCCCGATCTCGGCGTCCTCACCGATCACGGTGTCGCCCAACAGTTGTACGCCCGGGCGGATGACCGCGTCGCGGCCGATCACCACATTGCCATCGATCCAGGTCGAGCCCGGATCGATGATGGTGACCCCGGCCCGCATGTGCCGTTCCAGGATGTAGCGGTTGAGGGTGCGGGCCGCGTCGGCCAGCTGCACCCGGTCGTTCACGCCGGTGACCTTGGCGTGGTCGAGCAGCCGCGCGCCGTGCACCGGATGCCCGGCCTCGCGCGCCAGCTTGAGCACATCGGTGAGGTAGAGCTCATGGCGCGCGTTGGCGGTATCGATGCGCGAGATCATGATTCGCAGCACGGCCGCGTCGAAGACGTAGACGCCGGAGTTGACCTCGGTGAGCGCCGCCTGCTCGGGGGTGGCGTCGGCGTGCTCGACGATCTCCATCATGCGGCCCTGCTCGTCGCGCACGATGCGGCCGTAGCCGTTGGGGTCCTCGGGCTCGAAAGTCAGTACGGTGACGGCGGATCCGTCGGAGTAGCTGCGGTGCTCGTCGAGCAGCGCGTTGAGGGTGTGCCCGTCCAGCAGCGGCACGTCGGCGTAGGTGACCAGGACGTCGCCGGTGAAATCCTCCGGCATGACCGCGAGCGCGCACTGCACGGCGTGGCCGGTGCCGCGCTGCTCCTCCTGCACGGCCAGCGTGATCTGCCGGCCCAGTTCCGCGCCCACCTTGCCGACCGCGTCGCCCACAGCTTCGCGGTCGTGGCCGATCACGGTGATGAGCGACGTCGGGTCGATCTCGTGCGCGGCATGCAACGCGTGGGCGAGCATGCTCCGACCGGCGAGCGGGTGCAACACCTTGGGTGTCTTGGACCGCATTCGGGTTCCGGCTCCGGCGGCGAGAACGACGACGGCGGTCTGCTGTGGCATGGATCTCCCTCGGCTGCCGGTCATCGTGTGCTGAGTCAGGTGCAATACGCGGGGCCAACCATAACGACCCAGCTCGTGAGCTCCGCCGCCAGGACTCGAACCTGGACAAACTGAACCAAAATCAGTTGTGCTGCCATTACACCACGGCGGATTGCAGCGTCATGCGGGTCTGATCCTCGCATGAAGTACGCCTCTACGTCGAACCGCTTACATAGTTTCGGACGTGTCTGTCGATAGGCTACCTACGAACGCGCGGCGGCCGACGGCCCCGCACCCCCTGCAAAGGTGCTCGGGGGCAGGGTGAAAGGGCAGGTGGGCGATGACCGCTGAGGGTGCGAGGCCGGCGCGGGCGCGCATGACCGGGACCCAGCGACGTCAGCAGCTCATCGAGATCGGGCGGGCGCTGTTCGCGGAGCGCGGGTACGACGCCACCTCGATAGAGGAGATCGCGGCGCGGGCGCAGGTGTCGAAACCGGTGGTGTACGAGCACTTCGGCGGTAAGGAAGGGCTGTACGCGGTCGTCGTCGACCGCGAGATGTCGACCTTGCTGGAGATGATCACCGCCTCGCTCACCCAGAACCGGTCGCGGGTGCGGCTCGAGCAGGTGGCGCTGGCGTTGCTCACCTATATGGAGGAGCGCACCGACGGCTTCCGGATCCTGATGCGCGATCAGCCGGTGTCGGCGGCGGAGGGCACGTACTCGAGCCTGCTGAACGAGGCCGTGAATCAGGTGGCGCACATCCTCGCCGGGGATTTCGAACGCCGCGGCCTGGACCCCACCCTGGCGACGCTCTATGGGCAGGCGCTGGTGGGAATGGTTGCGACGGCGGCGACCTGGTGGCTGGACGAGCGCCAGCCGTCCAAGGAAGTGGTGGCCGCGCACCTGGTGAATCTGTGCTGGAACGGGCTCACGCATTTGGAGGCGGATCCGAAGCTGGCGTCGGAATGGCCGAGCGGCAAGGGGTTATAGAACCCTGCGGTTTGAATTTTGGTCTGATATGTCTGTCCTAGGCGGGCGGAACTGGACAGTTAACCAGCGAATTGCGAAGGAGGACGGGCCGAATGCTCGAATCGGCTGGCAGCGCGCAGCCGGGTGGTACGGTTCACCCATCCTTCGAGTGCTGTTCGAACTGTGATGTCGGTCAACTTCGGGATATCGGTCTACTTCAGGATGGCTGGTTTGATGACAGGCGGATCTGATGGCTAGGCAAGCGCGTGCGGAGATCACTCGCGATTCCGTGCTCGCGGGTGCGGCCGATGTCTTTCTGCGACTGGGCTACGCGAACGCGTCGCTGTCGGAGATCATCGCGCAGTCGAATGTGACCAAGGGCGCCTTGTACTTTCACTTCGGCTCCAAGGAGGAGCTGGCCCGCGCCGTCGTCGATCAGGGCAACGAGCGACTGGTCAGCGCTTGCCAGGGATTCTTCGATCCGCGGGTGCCCGCGCTGGAGGCGTGCATCGGGATCACCTACGTGGTGGCCGATCTGACGATGAACGATCCGATGGTCGGGGCGATGCTCAAACTCACCCACCAGATCGGCGACTACCGCGGGGCGACCGGCGACAATATCGCCAAGACGTGGGGCGAGACGCACCGTTTGCTCGCCGAACGCGCCATCACCCAAGGGGATCTGAAGGCGGACCTGGATCCGGAGACCATCGGCCTGCTCCTGCAGGAGATGACCACGGGCGTCCATATTGTCGCGGTCAGCACCGAGTCCATCGACCAGATGGCCACCCGCATGGAACGCGCCTGGTACTTCCTGCTGCCCTCGATCGTGCCCGAGGAGAAGGTCGCCTATTTCCGGGAGTTCGCGGCACGCCGGTTGCGTCGCTACGTCCAATAGGACGGTTCACGCTCCTGTCGGAGCGGATGACTAGACTCGGATGGCCGTCTGAAACGCTGATTCGCGCCTAGGAGTCTGCCCCATGACCACCCATCGTCCACCTCTGGCTGGCCTGGCTGCGGTGGCGGGTGCCGACGCTGCCCTCGAGCAGGTCAGGAGCCTGATCGGGCGGTCGTCGGCGATGTTGGTCGCGCCTTCGGCGGTGCGGCCGTTCGTGGCGTCGACGATTGCCGAGCAGCGGCCGTTGCTGGTGGTGACGGCGACCGGGCGCGAGGCCGATGATCTGAGCGTCGAACTGACGGAGATTCTGGGCGATACGGTCGCGCTGTTCCCGTCCTGGGAGACATTGCCGCACGAGCGGCTCTCGCCGGGAGCGGACACGGTGGGGCGGCGGTTGCAGGTGTTGCGGCGGCTGGCGCATCCGGAGGATCCCGGCTTCGCGGGGCCGCTGCGGGTGGTGGTCACCACGGTGCGCTCGCTCATGCAGCCGATGGCGGCGGGGCTGGGGGAGATCCAGCCCATCGTGCTGACCAAGGGCGCGGAGTTCGACTTCGACGAATTGCTCTCGCGGCTGGTGGAATTCGCCTACGAGCGGGTCGACATGGTCGGCAAGCGCGGCGAGTTCGCGGTGCGCGGCGGCATCCTGGACCTGTTCCCGCCGACGGCGGATCATCCGGTGCGCGTGGAGTTCTGGGGCGACGAGGTCGCCGAGCTGCGCGCCTTCTCGGTGCAGGATCAGCGCTCCATCCACGAGGTCCCCATCGAGCTGGTGGTCGCGCCGCCCTGCCGGGAACTGTTGCTCACCACCGCACTTCGCGAACGCGCCGCCCAGGTGGCCGCCGAGAACGCAGCCGACGCCGCCCTGGTGGAGATGCTGGAGAAGATCTCCGAAGGCATCCCGGTGGAGGGCATGGAGGCGCTGCTGCCGGTGCTGCAGCCCGGCGAGCTGCAGTTGCTGGTGGACGTGCTGCCCGCCGAAACCCATGTGCTGCTGTGCGATCCGGAGAAGGTCCGCACCCGCGCGGCCGATCTGGTGCGCACCGGCGAGGAGTTCCTGGAGGCGTCGTGGACGGCGGCCTCCTTCGGCGGGGCCGCGCCGCTGGGCGCGTACGGTCTGGATCTGGCCGCCTCCGGCTACCGGGGCCTGGACGTGGTGCATGCCGACGCCGAGCGGCGCGGACTGCCGTGGTGGACGCTGAGCCCGCTGGCCGCCGATCATCCCGACGAGATCGCGCTGCCGGTGCTGTCCGCCGCCTCCGCGCGCGGTTCCGAGGAACTGGTCGCGACCATCTTCGCCTCGCTGCGCGCGCATGTCTCCACCGGCGGCCGCGCGGTCATCGTGGTGGCCGGACACGGTACGGCGCAACGCATTCTGGAGCGCCTCGCCGATGCCGAGGTGCCCGCCGCGACCCTCGAGGCGGGCGCCGAACCGGTACGCGGACTGGTCGGCGTGCTGTGCGGCTCGCTGCACGACGGTGTCGTGTTCGACGACGCCAAGCTGGTGGTGATCGCGGAATCCGACCTCACCGGCAACCGGGTCACCGCGCCCGGCGAGGGCAAGAAGCTGCCCGCGAAGCGGCGCAACCAGGTCGATCCGCTGGCGCTCACCGCGGGCGACATGGTGGTGCACGATCAGCACGGCATCGGTCGCTTCGTGGAGATGATCGAGCGCACCATCGCGGGCGCGCGCCGCGAGTACCTGGTCATCGAGTACGCGCCGAGCAAGCGCGGCCAGCCGGGGGACCGGCTGTTCGTGCCGATGGATTCGCTGGATCAGCTCTCCCGCTACGTGGGCGGCGAGATGCCGTCGCTGTCGAAGCTCGGCGGCTCCGACTGGGCGAATACGAAACGCAAGGCGCGCAAGGCGGTTCGCGAGATCGCCACCGAACTGGTGCAGCTCTACGCCGCCCGGCAGGCCGCGCCCGGCCACGCCTTCGCGCCCGACACCCCGTGGCAGCAGGAAATGGAGGACGCCTTCGCGTTCACCGAGACCGTCGACCAGCTCTCGGCCATCGCCGAGGTGAAATCCGATATGGAGAAGGCGGTCCCGATGGACCGCGTCATCTGCGGCGACGTCGGCTACGGCAAGACCGAGATCGCGGTGCGCGCGGCCTTCAAGGCGGTGCAGGACGGCAAACAGGTCGCCGTGCTGGTGCCGACCACGCTGCTGGCGCAACAGCATCTGCAGACCTTCACCGAGCGGATGGCCGGATTCCCGGTGGTGGTGAAGGGCTTGTCGCGCTTCACCGATCCCGCCGAATCGCGGGAGATCCTGGAGGGCATGACCACCAAGGACGTCGACATCGTGGTGGGCACGCACCGCCTGCTGCAGACCGGCGTGCGGTGGAAGGACCTGGGGCTGGTCATCATCGACGAGGAGCAGCGTTTCGGCGTCGAGCACAAGGAGCACATCAAGGCGCTGCGCACGCACGTGGACGTGCTGACCATGTCCGCCACGCCGATTCCGCGCACCCTGGAGATGTCCCTCGCGGGTATCCGCGAGATGTCGACCATCCTGACCCCGCCGGAGGAGCGGCATCCGGTGCTCACCTATGTGGGCGCCTACAACGACAAGCAGGTCGCCGCGGCCGTGCGCCGTGAGCTGCTGCGCGACGGCCAGGTGTTCTACGTGCACAACCGGGTGGCCTCGATCGACAAGGCGGCCAAGCGGATTCGCGACCTGGTGCCGGAGGCGCGAGTGGTGGTCGCGCACGGGCAGATGAACGAGGACATGCTCGAGAAGACCGTGCAGGGCTTCTGGGAGCGCGAATTCGATGTGCTGGTCTGCACCACCATCATCGAGACCGGCCTGGACATCTCCAATGCCAACACCCTGATCGTGGAACGCGCCGACGCCCTGGGTCTTTCGCAACTGCACCAGCTGCGCGGCCGCGTCGGCCGGTCCCGCGAACGCGGCTACGCCTACTTCCTGTACCCGCCGGAGAAGCCGCTCACCGAGACCGCCTACGACCGGCTGGCCACCATTTCGCAGAACTCGGATCTGGGCGCGGGCATGGCGGTGGCCATGAAGGACCTGGAGATTCGCGGCGCGGGCAATGTGCTGGGCGCGGAACAGTCCGGCCACGTCGCGGGCGTCGGCTTCGACCTGTACGTGCGCCTGGTCGGCGAGGCGGTGGAGGCCTACCGCGCCGCCGCCGACGGCCGTCCCATCACGGTGGACGAGGAGACCAAGGAGGTCCGCATCGACCTCCCCGTCGACGCCCACATCCCGCCCGACTACATCGCCTCCGACCGCCTACGCCTGGAGGCGTACCGCAAACTCGCCGCCGCCCAGGACGATTCGGCCCTGTCGGCGGTCATCGAGGAACTCGTCGACCGCTACGGCCCCCTCCCGGTCGAGGTCGCCCGCCTGGTCTCGGTAGCCAAACTCCGCCTCCTGGCCCGCGAGTACTCCATCGCCGAAATCGGCGTAACCGGAACCACATTGAAGGTATCCCCCCTGCAACTCCCCGACTCCAAACAAATGCGCCTCAAGCGCCTCTACCCCAACGCCACCTACCGAGCCGCCACCGGCATCGTCCAACTCCCGCTCCCACGCGTCGAGGACAGCGTCGGCGCGGCCCGCGTCCGCGACGTCCAGGTCCTCCAGTTCGTCGCCGACCTCCTCCTCGCCCTGGACGGAAAGGCCCCGGGCGCAGTCGATGTCAGGGTCGCCCCCGAGGTGATGGCCGACCGATGACATCCGATGAGGATCTCTCGACCGAAACCGCGGTGGATACCGCGCGCATGACCGAGGCGCTGGGCGAAGCCGTCGAGGTGATGGATCGGCTGTGGAACTTCGGGGGGTGGGAAGTGACGCAGACGCATGATTCGTTGCGGCCTTATCTGCTCGAGGAGACTTACGAACTGCTCGATGCGATTCAGGCCGAGGATGCGGATACGATCAAGGAGGAGTTGGGGGATCTGCTGTTGCAGGTGCTGTTCCACTCCCGGATCGCCGAGGCGGCAGGGGAATTCACGGTGGGGGAGGTGGCGGGGGCGCTGGTGGCGAAGCTGGTGCATCGGAGCCCGCATTTGATCGGGCACGGTGAGTCCGGCGAATACGGCATCGATCCGGACGCGGCGGTGGCCGACAAGATCGCGGCGCAGGAAAAGGCTTGGGAGGAGCGGAAATCCGCCGAGAAGGCGCGCCGCTCCTGCCTGGACGGCATCGCGATGGCGCAGCCCGCGCTGGCGCTGGCGGAGAAGGTTCGCTCGCGAGGTATCAAGGCCGGTTTACCGGAGGATCTGATTCCCGACGACCTGCGCGTGGTGCGGCTCGACAGGCCCGACAGCGCCGAAGAGCGGTTGCGGAAGGCCACTCTCGAATTCGCCGGCCGGATTCGCGCCGCCGAGGACGCCGCCGAAATCGCGCGCGGTGAGCGGCGGGCTCTGGACGCGGCGGACTGGCGCGCGTACTGGCCGCGCGGCTGAGCAACCGCGCGCGTGGCCGAGCCGAGCGTCCCGCCCGCGCCGCCGAGCGAAATCCATTGGGACGGCCGAATCCGGCATAGCGGAACCGGTGCCGGGCGATAACGGCGGTGTTGCCTTCGGCTTGTTTCGGCTAGCGTCTTGGGGGTGCAAGCTTCGGGGCGCGAATCGATCACCGAGTACTACCCGCCGAAAGCGGGTGCGATCGGCGCGCTGGTCTTCTTTCTCGTGATGACCGCGCTGCCCGGGTTCGTGGTGTTCGACGGTCAGGAACACGTGGTGCTGCGGGTGCTGGGCGGTTTCGCCATGGCGCTGTTCGGTTTCGGGGTGTACGCCATGCTCGACGACCTGATCCGCCCGCAGCCCACCCTGGTGATCACCGATCACGGCTTCACCTACCGCGGCTATCCGCATGTGGCGTGGGCCGAGGTGGTGCGCCTGCGCCTGGGCATCGGCCGGCTGCGCAAGGGCGGCCGCGAGGAGCGATTCGCCGAGGTGGTGCTGCGCGATCCCGTCGAATTCCGCGACCGCGTCCACGCCCTCGGCGATACCGCCGCCCGCAAGAACATCGACCGCCCGCTCTACATCGTCCCCGAGCGCCTACCCGTGCCGGTGCCCGCCGTGGTCGAGGTCATGCGCGAGCACCATCCTGATCTAGCGGTCGGCGCTCCCGGGGACGAACCCGCCGCCCCGCCGTCCAGCCCCCGCTCGGCCGATCGCGACATGGTCGAAAGCGCCTTGGTCAGCGCCCTCACCGACGCCCTACCCCCGGACTGGCACCTGGCCGTCCTCTGGTTCTCCCTGGTCGGCGACGACGGCCACGCCGGAATCCAACTCGAACCCACCGACCCCGAAGCCGACGACCTCCAGCCCTCCGAGGAGGTCCTCATGCTCCTCAACCGCCTCAAGGAAGTCTGCTACGACCAGATGACCGGCACCTGGCTCTCCGGCCAGGTGGTGCTCCGCTCCGATTCCACGCGAGCCGAATTTACCCTCTCCTTCAAGGAGATTCCCGACTGGCTCCCCATGCCCGAACCGGACGAATGCCGCCGGGAATTGGCCACCTACCCCCGCGCGGGCGACGAAATCCCCACCTGGCTCCGCCAGCGCATCAGCTGAGCGGTGATCCCTGACTCGGTAGCCTGCTGGAAGGCAGCCGGGTGAGGTGACCTGCGGCTGACCCGCGCTCCTTTTCGGTTCGGGCAGAGGAATTTCGGGGCAAAAGGAATCAGTCGATCTTGACGCTCATGCCGTAGTCGATGGTGGCGTGGCTGGGCGAGGTGACCTTCAGCTGGTAGGAACCGTTGACCGGCAATACGACTCGGGACCACTGGCGCTGGTAGGACAGGGTGCCGGTGGGGCCGGTGATGGTGACGACGGCGTCCGACCAGTTCGGGCTCGCCTCGACGATCATGACCTGACCGCCGCGGGCATCGACCTGGTAGGTGTCGTGGCCGAAGCCCTGCACATGGCCGCTCACGTACCCGTTGTCGGTGCCGTAGGCGAAGTAGATCTGGTGGACGTCATCGGCGGAGGCGGAACCGGAGCCGAGGATGGTGGCGGTCGACGCGGCGGCGAGAACGGCGGCGGCGAGGAATTTCTTCTGCATGCGCCAAGAGTCAGCGTGGGCGCCAATCGGATTCCAACAACCGACTATTGGCCCACGCCACCGCCACGTCCCGCCGTCAGGCCGCGCCGGATTCGAAGGCCGTCATGGTGCCCGCGATCGTCTCCGGCTTCTCCCAGGGGGCCGGTTCCGGGAAGTAGGTTTCCAGGAATTCCGAGACGGCTCGGACCCGTTCGGCCTCCGGGACCTCCGGGAAGCTGCCATCGTTGAGGCAGAAGAAATCGACATTGCGGCGTTTGAGCAGGCCGTCGAGCAGGGCCAGGCCCGTGTACGAGGTGGTGTCCACGTAGCGCATCTTGGCGGCCTCCTGCGGGACCGCGCGGCCGGTCAGCAGGGCGTAGTAGTGGTAGAGCGAATTGGTCACCGAGATGTCGGTCGCGGCGCGGAAGCGGCTGGCGCGGGTGCGGGCGAAGTCCTCGGCGAAGACCTGCTCCATTTCCAGCAGGACACTGCGGCGCAAGGGAACCGGGGTGTGCTCGAGGTGGCGGGTGATGACGTGGCCGAAGCGCCGGGCCAGCAGCGCGCGATTCACCCGGGCGGCGTTCTCGAAGCCGCTGCGGCGTTCGTTGTTGGCGCCGGGGCCGATTCGGGTGCCCGCCTCGATGTAGCGGCTGATGCCCGCCGGGGTGAAGAACATGGACGGGCGCACCGGGCGCGCGAAGAACATGTCGTCGTTGGAGTAGAGGAAATGCTCCGACAGGCCCTCGATGTGCTGCAGCTGGCATTCCACCGCATGGGAATTGAAGATCGGCAGCGCGCTGATGTCCGAGAAGTGGTCCACCGCACGGACAATGGTGACCTTCGGATCGTCGGCCAGCCAGTCCGGGACGCGGGAATCGGTGGCGATGAAGATGCGGCGGATCCACGGCGCGTTCTTGTGCGCCGAGCGCAGGGCGTACCGCAGTTCGTCGATCTGGCGGATGCGGGCATCGGCCTCGTCACCCTCGCCGACCACCACCTGCGCCATCATTCCCGCACGGCGGGCGCGGAATTCGGGATCACTGCCGTCCACCCAGGAGTACACCAGGTCGATGTCGAAGCCGACATCGGTGGGATGCGGGGTGAACATGCCGGCCAGGGTGGGCCAGCTGGCGTCGTAGAGCAGCACGGTGGTGGGTTCCACGTCGGCGACGTCGAACACCATGCGGGTCAGCGCATTCGGGCGCGGGCATTCGACGGTGTCGCCGTGGTACTCCCACAGTTCGACCTCGACGTGATGGGCCGGATCCAGGTCGCGGCCGAGCCGGAAGACATTGTGCTGCTTCTCATTGCAGGAGAATCCGGCGACGACGGCGGCCCCGAGGACCCGTCTGAGCGCGGCCCGATGACCGCTGTCCACTGCCAATACCAGCCGATGGGCGGCGTCACGGACCAGGAGATAGGGGACATCGGCCAGCGTGAGTTCGGCCCGCAGGTAGCGCAGGTCCTCGATCACCGCATTCGATACCACCAGATTCGCCACGGTCCCCCGTCCCACCAACTCGTCCACCATTACTGTCTCCACTCTCTTCGCGCTGCACCTCACGTCCGCACCCCTCGCGGAGACACGGCATCGACGCCGGCCCGGATGTTCTCCGAGCCGGCGCGCGCCGTGAATCCGGTTGAAAAACTTCTGCGTTCGTCGACGCCACCGCGCGCATCGTCAGAAGATGCCGTGCCGGGCGGACGAGCTTCACCGGGCGGTCATCGGCCGGTTACTCGCATGACCTCGTTCAGTCGAGGGACTGTAACGAATGATGCAGCCGTTATCGCTTCTCGTCAATCCGTTTCCCCGCAGGTCCGAGTATGTTTTCACGTTCGTTACCGACAAACCGGTCAGATTGGACGGGCCGCGGGCGCGTTTCGGAGGCCAGCGGGCCAGCGCGGCAACGGCATACACTTGCGACAGCACAGTCCAGCCCGCTGTGCGGGAGTCAATGGTGAGGTGACGCGGATGGTAGCCGACGCGCGGGAACGTCAGGAGCCCTCGACAATGGCAGAGCCGGATGACAGCTCGACAGCGCAAGACCACCCCGAATTGGACGCCCTACCCGACTGGCCGACAGACACCATCGCCGTACTGGTGACCACCGATCCGGCGCCGCACGCCATCCCGGTCTCGTGGCCGGTGCGCGCGGGGGATCGCCGAATCCTGCTCAGCCTCAAGTCCGATCGCGGTTCGCTGGCGCGGCTGCGCGAGCGGCCCGAGGTGGCGCTGCTGATCCTGGGCGGCGGCAATGTGGCGCTGTGCGCCCGCGGCAAGGCGCGGGTGATCGCCGATCCCATGCCGGGCGCCGACGATTACGTCGCCGTGGAATTGAACGTCGAGGTGATCGACGATCACCGGCAGTCCGCCTTCGCGGTCGCCACCGGAATTCAGCGCACCGTCCTCGACGACACCGAACTACGCTATCTGGAGAAACGGGTCGCTGTACTCAAAGCCATGGCGGCCGATCAGAACTGAGTATCGAAGGAGACCGCGTGTCTGTCAGCTTGGCCAAGGGCGGAAACGTTTCGCTGTCCAAACAAGCCCCGAATCTGACCAAGGTCTCGGTGGCGCTGGGCTGGGACGTGCGCACCACCACCGGCGCCGATTACGACCTCGACGCCAGCGCACTGGCCTGCGGATCCAATCAGCGCGTGCTGTCCGACGCGCACTTCATCTTCTACAACAACCTGCGCTCTCCCGAGGGCACCATCGAGCACACCGGTGACAACCTCACCGGTGCGGGCGACGGTGACGACGAGGTGATCAATGTCGACCTGGCCGCCATGCCGCCGACCATCACCAATATCTTCTTCCCCGTCTCCATCCACGAGGCCGATGTGCGCCGCCAGTCCTTCGGTCAGGTCCGCAACGCCTACATCCGCGTCATCGACGCCACCACCGGCTCCGAACTGGCCCGATTCGATCTCACCGAGGACGCCTCCACCGAGACCGCCATGGTCTTCGGCGAGCTCTACCGGCACGGCCCCGAATGGAAGTTCCGCGCCATCGGCCAGGGCTACGCCTCCGGCCTGGCCGGCATCGCCCGCGACTACGGCGTGAACGTTTGATCGCCGCCTTCTCGGTCACCCCGCTCGGCGTCGGCGCGGACGTGGGCCGCGCCGTCGCCGAAGCGGTCCGCATAGTCCGGGCCAGCGGGCTCCCCAACGAGACCAACGCCATGTTCACCACCATCGAAGGTGAATGGGACGAGGTCATGGCCGTGGTGAAACAGGCCACCGACGCGATCACGGCGGTAGCCCCGCGCTGCAGCCTCGTCCTCAAGGCCGACATCCGCCCCGGCGTGACCAACGCGATGACCGCCAAGGTCGAAACCGTCGAACGCTATCTCGCCGAAGACGCCGATCTTTGACGTAATAATTACGTCAAAGTATCATCTCATTCGTGCTGTTCACAACGCCATCGCTGACCGCAGCCGATACCCGCGTCCTTGCCGACGTGGATCGGATGCGCGGTGAACTGCGTCATGAGATTCAGACCATGCCCGGCAAATGGACCGGCGGCCTGCGCAAATTCCTGACCGCTGACGCCGTCGCCGCCTCGAACTCCATCGAGGGGTTCAAGGTCTCCACGATCGACGTCGAGGATCTGATCGCGGGCGAGCGGGACGTCGAGGTCTCCGAGGAGAACAAGGCCGAGACCCTCGCCTACGAGCGCATGATGACCTACATCCAATCGCTTCACGACGTCGACGACTTCCGCTACAGCAAGGGCTTTCTCAACGCACTGCATTGGATGTTGCAGGGGCATCGGCACACCCCCCGCCGCCCGGCCGGGCAATGGAGGCATGGCCCGGTGTACGTAACCGATGCGCGCGACCCCAGCATCGCGGCGTACACGGCTCCGGATGCCGCATCTCTGCCGACGCTGATGGATGAGCTTGTCGATTGGCTCAACGCAGACGATGAGACCCATCCACTGGTCCGCGCGGCCATGGCGCACCTGCATCTGGTTTGCATACACCCCTGGGCGGACGGCAACGGTCGCATGTCCCGATCGCTCCAGACCCTCATGATCGCCCGCGAAGGCGTTCTCGCACCGGAGTTTTCGTCCATCGAGGCATGGCTCGGCAGGCCGGGGAACACTTGGGAGTACTACCAGGTGCTCAATCGCAAGGGCAGCACATACCAGCCGGATCAGGATGTGTCCGAGTGGATTCGGTTCAACCTGACGGCCTATCACCAGCAGGCCCAAACGGTCCACGCACGCTGGGTTCGATCCGGTTCGGTATGGGCGATGCTCGATGACTACGTGGCGGGGATTCGCCTGGACGAGCGGGTGATCAGCGCTCTGCATGACGTCGCGATGTCCGGACGAGTCCGTCGTACCCGCTACGAACAGGCCGAAGGGCTGAGTCTGCAACAGGCACAACGCGATCTACGCGACCTGGTTTCGCTGGGCGTGCTCGAATCGGTAGGTCGTACCCGAGCCCGTTTCTACACCGCCGGCCCGAACTTTCCGGCAAACGCACTGGAAGTCGCGAGCACTCCCACGGTCCTCGAATTCCCGTACGCCCGAGATGCCTAACTCACCGACAACCTCGCGCGCTGAGATGGGATTCTGATGCTGTCGGTGCGATTCGGCTCGGAAGCTGAATGGTGGGTGTCGGGTGCGGTTTTCGATCGCCTTTTCGATGCCGCCGTCGAGTATGGCGTGATGCCGGATGATCTGGCCGATTGGCGCTACGTAGTGGATGCCAACGGTGGGATGGACGTGGACGAGGAGCAGCCACAGGACGCTATACGTTTCAGGGGAGCGCTGCTGGAATCTGCGAGACTAGAGCTAGATTCAGTGGAGCGAACAGAGGACAACCGGTCCTACGTAACTTCGCTGGAGAAGCTGGTCAGCCTGTTGTAGGAGATCCGCAAGTGGCACGGCATACCGTTCGCTCATTCGGTGCTCCCTCGACTCACTTGCGCTTCAGACGCGGCTTGAAGCGACGCCAGCGCTCCCGCGTATCTGGTGACCCCTCACAGAACCGTCTCGCCGTCGGACTCGGGGGCCTCGGTCCGGCGGCGGAGGACGTGTGGGATGCGGGCCGCGGGGGGTATCACGATTCCGGCGTCGGCGAGTTTTTTCGCCGCCTGCTCGGGATCCGAGGGGTTGCCGACGGTCGGCCCGGCGCCGATCGGCACCACCGAGTGGACGATGGTGTCGGGGTAGATGTGCACGAAGTTGAAGGCCTGCGCGCCGTCGCGACCGCGCTGGCCGCCTTCCGCGGCGGCCATGTCCTGGCTGTAGCAGGTGGCCGAGGCCACCGAGACCGGAATCCCGGCGAAGGTCGCGGTGCTCGAAAGATGCAGGTGCCCGGCCAGAATGGCGCGGACATCGGTGCCGTCGAGGACGTCGGCGAGGCGGCGCTGGTCGCGTAGCTCCACCAGCACGGCCAGGTCCTGCACGCAGGGGATGGGCGGGTGGTGCATGGCGAGCACGGTGCCGAAGGGCGCGGGCTCGGCGAGAACATCACGCAGCCAGCGCAATTGGTCGTCGGTGAGCTCGCCCCAGTGCTGGCCGGGGACCGTGGTGTCGAGGGCGATGATGCGCAGGCCGTCGTACATGTGCACGGCGTCGAACGGTGTGCCGGAAGGCTTTTCACCGAGCAGGTGCTCGCGCAGCACGCCGCGCTCGTCGTGGTTGCCCGCGACCCACACCACGGGCGCGCCGATGCGCTCGGCCCACGGCTCGACCAGATCGCGCAGCTTGCGGTAGGCGCCCGGCTCACCCCGGTCGGTGAGGTCGCCGGTGAAGACGATGGCGGTCGGTGCGATGCGGCTGGCCTCGGCCTGGCCCAGCAGGGTGGACAGGCGCGCCTCGGCGTCGACGGCGTCGTAGAGCTCGGTATCGGCCGCGATCAGGTGCGTGTCACTGAAGTGGAACAGCACATGATCCGGCTTGGGATACTCGGCGACTCGCGAGATGTACACGGACATCCTCCCCGGCGTTTGGTGGTTGCGCCCTGGCTTGCCGATTCTGTTGACGCATCTATGCCGATATCGTCGCCAGAATAGCGAAAGCCGTTTCTTTCAGGTTGCCCGCGTGCAGTGACGACATGCTTGCGGGAAGGTGAGATTTGGATGTCGGGCTAATGCCCGAGGCTACCGGCCAGCACCCGTGGATGTTCCTGCTCACGCACATGCAGCAGGGTGAAGTAGCGGCGCAGCATAAGGGCAGCGGTGGTGGCCAGACCGGCGGTCAGACCCCACCAGACCCCCGCCGCGCCCAGCTTCGCGGGGAAGGCGAGCAGTAGCGCAGTGGGCAATCCCACAATCCAGTAGCCCACCAGAGACAGCCGGAACCCGGCCTTGGTGTCCTTGAGCCCGCGCAGCAGACCGACGCCGATGTTCTGGGCGGCGTCGAAGAACTGCAGCACGATGGCGATCAGCAGCAGCGTGTGCGCCAGCGCGATGGTGGCCGCGTCACTGTCGGCCAGGAACGGGCGCAGCACCCAATCCGGTGCGGCCACATAGGCGATGCCGGTGAGCCCGGCGACCAGTCCGGCATACCGCAGTGCCAGCCAAGCGACCGATCGTGCGTGCGCGAACTCGTCCCGCGCGACCGCCTTGCTCACCAGGATCGAGGCGCCGTGCGAGAGCCCGATCGCCACCTGGAACACGATGTACACGATCTGATAGACGACATTGTGGGCGGCCAGCGCGGCCGCGCCGAGACTGCCCATCACCAATGCCAGCACCGAGAACATGCCCGCCTCGGACCCGTAGGTGAGCGCGATCGGCGTCCCCAGCCGCAGCTCCTCGCGCACCGTCGCCGCGTGCACCGGCCACATCCGGAGCGGCAGTGTCGCACCGAGTTTCGCATCGCGCCGCACCATCGCCCAGAACACCCCGAAGGTGATCAGGAAGACCAGCGAGGTGGCCACGCCGACCCCGGTCAACCCCAGCTCCGGCAGCCCCGCCCAACCGTGGATGAACGCCAGCGCCAGCACCAGGTTCAACGCCACCGACCCCAGCGTCACCAGCAGCAGCGCCTGCGGCCGCTGCATACCGACCGTGTACTGCCGCAACACCTGGAACCACAGGCACGGCACCAGACCCGGCGCCAGCGCCACCATCATCGGCCGCGCCTCGGCCAGCACCGCGGCGTCCTGCCCGAGCCACCGCAAGGCCCACCCGAGCCCGATGAGCACCGCGCCGCCGAGCAATCCGGCCAGCGTCGCGATCAGGAAACTGGACCGCACCACCTCCCGAACCAGCGCCTCCCCCCGCCGCCCCTGCTTCTCGGCCCGGCTCACCACGGTCGCCACCTGATTCCCGGTCCCGGTGATCAGCCCGACGCACATGGTCCGAATCTGGTTGAACAACACCAATGCCAGCCCACCCGCGGCCACCTGCCGCACCCCCAGCGTCCCCATCAACGCGATATTGGTGGTGGACACCGCGACCTGCGCGAGCTGGGTCAAGGCAATGGGCGTGGCCAGCGAAGTCAACTGCCGCCCATCGGATTGCCGGTGTCGCCTGTCGGATTCGTGAGGCATGCCGCTCATTTCGCGGCGACCCCGTCCATCTCCGCCGCCATCGCGTCGGGCACGAGAATGGTGTGCGTCCGCTCCTGCTCGCGCGCCCGCAGGTCCCGCTCCTGTGCGCGCATGCTCGCGAGGGCCTGCGCGACCAGGGTGGCCTGATCGGCCAGCCGCTGCCGGTGCTTCTCCAGCGCGAGATACACGTGATCCTCACCGCCGGCCAGCACCTCGCCGATCTCGTGCAGCGGCATGTCCACCAGATGCAGCAGGTGGATCAGCTTGGCCTGCGGCACTTGCTCATCGGCGTAGTCCTCCAGCGTCGCGCCGGTGAGACCGTTCTCGATGGCGAAGGTGTCGGGCAGGGCGTAGTGCAGATGGCGCAGCACCTCGATCTCGCCCGGGTCCGGCCGCTGCGGGGGCCGGTGGTGCGCGAGCAACGCGATGACCGCGGCCTCCCGTTCCCGGTCGAGCAGGTCGCGGTCGCTCATCCATTCGTCGTCGAACACGGTGTCCAGATACTTCTCGCCGTCGTCATTGATGATGGCCACCACGACCGAATGATCCGGGAACTCGTCGAGCCGGGTCAGTGCCGCGAACACCGAACTGCCCGAGGACCCGCCGATCATCAGCCCGAGCCGCGCGGCCAGGGCCCGCGTGGTGGCGAAGGCATCCACATCGGAGACCTTGATCCGATCACGCTCGTCGATGAGCCGCAGATCCCGATCGACATGGACGCCGGGTACCGCTCCCTCGGGTGTGCCCGTTCCGGACTGCCAATAGTCGTGCGCCGGACCGCCGAATGCGATCGAACCCTCGGGCTCGACGCCGACCAGTCGGGGAACACTGCCCTGCGCGCGTAATCCCTCCGCGGTGCCGAACAGCGACCCGCCGGTGCCGACGGCCCCGACCAGAATGTCGATCTTCGCCAGATCGGTCAGCAATTCCTCGGCCAGCCCGAAATATCCGACGCCATTGGCCAGATTGTCGTGCTGCGCCGGAAAATACGCGCCGGGTCCCTCCCGCTGCGCCAGCTCCGCCGCGCGTTCCTCGCGCGCCGAGGTGGAGAGCCCGTCATCCCCTTCGTCGGAAACGAATTCGAGTTCGGCCCCCATCGCCCGCATGGCGTTCAGCTTCGCGGTGCACGCGTGATGGTCCACCACCGCCGTGAACCGGTAGCCCCGTTCCCGCGCCACCACCGCGAGCCCCAAACCCGTGTTCCCCGAGGTGGATTCGATGATGTGCCCGCCCGGCCGCAGCAGCCCGCGGCGCTCGGCGTCGAGCACCATCGAGCGCGCCATCCGGATCTTCGCGGCCCCCGTCGGGTTCATCGTCTCGAGCTTCAGGAATAGCCGCGACCCGGTCGCCGCGCTGACGGCCAGCTCGAACAGCGGAGTCTGTCCGATCAACTCCGACACACGCCTGGCAATAACCGGCATCGAGGGTTTCTCCTTGAGGAAGTCGTGGCGCATGGATAACGGGCATGGATACGGATAGCGGGCATCATGGATATAGACAGTTCAGAGCTGTTAACACCGGCCGGGGGAAAGATTAGTCCACGGTTCCCGGCACTTCTAGCTCCCAATCGAAACTTCGCTCCGCGGAAACGTCGCGTAACACGATTTTCGGAGGAATCGGCAAGTCGTGGAATGAGGATTCATTGGAATCCATCTGGTACCCGGCCGTATTGGGGTAAATGAGAAGATCGTCCGTTGCCGCGGCGCGGGGGAGCGGAATGCGGCGCCAGCTGAGCATGTCCTCCTCGAGGCAGGAGGCGCCGCTGACGCAGGTGGGAGTGACGGCGCCGGGGTACTGCGGCCAGAGCACCGGATCGGGGAGGTATTCGGAGTCGAACCATTGTTCGGAGAGGCTGAGGCTGGTGCCGTTCACGGTCAGGATCATGTAGGGGATGCCGTGGGCGCGGCGCACCTTCACGCCCTGGACCTGGAAGACCGAGCAGCCGGCCTGGTCCAGCAGGGCGCGGCCGGGTTCGATGGCCAAACGTATTCCGGCCGAACGCAGCCGCTCGCCCAGATTGCCGTGGGCCAGCACGGCGGCGAGCATCGCGGGGCCGGGAATCGGGCAGTGGTACGGGTAGTAGGACTCCGGGTGCGGTGCGCGATCGCCGTGGAACCAGCGCGGATTCACGCCCTCCAGGAAGGTCTCCCACGCCTGCGCGGGCAGATAGTCGACGCCGAAGCCGCCGCCGATCGAAATGGTGGCGAACGGGCGATCCGGGCCGCGGGCCGCCAGGCAGCGGTCGATGAGCCGACCGGCCAGCTCCGCGCGCGGCAGCACGTCATAGCCCTGCAGGTGAAAGCTGAAGCCCTCCAACCGGATCAGATCGGTATCGGCGAGGGTGAGGGCCAGCTCGAGCTCGGAGTCGGTCATGCCGAAGCGGCTCGTCGAGCCGGGCGGCAGCACCCGCAGCAGCACGCGGGCCGGAATGGCGAGGTTGGTGAGACGCGCCAGCTCGTCCAGATCGTCGATGGCGATCAGCGCGCCGTAATTGGCCGAGAGCAGCAGCAGCTGATCGGATTTGGCGGGCCCGGTGACCATCAGATCGACGCCGCGCACCCCGCCGCGCAGGGCGGACAGGAACTCGCCGGTGCTCGAGACGTCCACTCCCGCACCGGTTTCCGCGCACGCGCGCACCACGCTCGGGGATTTGTTGGCCTTCTTGCCGTAATAGATGTCGCCTTCCACCCCGGATTCCAGGAACACCCGCTGGATGGCGCGAATATTGGCCGCGACCCGGGGCGGGTAGAGGAGGTGGAACGGGCCCGCGACCCGAGAGGCGATGTCGCGCAGCAGATTCGGATGCGCGAGGAGACGGTGTTCCCATTCGTCGCGATGCGCGGGCATCGGGGTGGCGGTGATCTCGGAGTAGCCGGGCGGCACGGTCAGGGACTTCAACGTGTCGGTCAGAGCGTTCTCCCTCCGTTGTGGAGTACGGGAAATGAGGGTCCGCGCCTCAGTCCCATAGCGACACCTCCGT
Organism: Nocardia sp. JMUB6875; assembly: GCF_041154655.1. Lineage (NCBI taxonomy): Bacteria > Bacillati > Actinomycetota > Actinomycetes > Mycobacteriales > Nocardiaceae > Nocardia > Nocardia sp. JMUB6875. Next base: position 17,762 of record NZ_BAAFGR010000067.1, on the reverse strand, counting down.
GCCCCGGCCCTCGGCGATGGCGCGGTTGGCCAGGGCGTGGGCGACGGCGATGTCGGTGAGGACCAGGCCGCTGTTGTAGACGAAGATGCGCTCGTCGTCGGTCAGGCGGCCGACGGCGCGGTGGTCGAGGATCTGGGGCAGTTCGGCGTCGACCCGGCGTAATCGGCCGTCGGGCCCGGCCATGTCGGTGCCGGTGAGGGCCATCTGCTCGGCGCTGGTGGCGATCACGCGGTCGGCCTCGATCAGGGTGGAGGGCGCCAGGCCGTAGCCGACCAGGACGACGGTCGCGCCGGGCGCGAGATCCTTGGATTCGATGGCGACGCGGGTGCCGGGCCCGGCGGTGGCGAGGATGACATCGGCCTCGCGCGCGGCGGCGTTGGGATCGCTCACGATCTCGAGTTCGGCCTGCGGATGATGGTGCAGCAGTTGCTGATACACCGCTTCCAGGCCCTCGGGGTGGGTGCCGTAGAGCATCAGGCGGTTCAGATGCGGGTTGGCGGCGAGCAGGTGCGGGAGCGCGTTGCGGCCCTGGGTGCCGGTGCCGATCAGCAGCACACTGCGGGCACCGGGTCGCGCGCACTCCCGCACGAGTAAGGACGACACCGCGGGCGTGCGTAGCGCGCCCACCCGGGCGCAATCCATCAGGGCGATGGGCGATCCGGTGGCGTCGTCGTAGAGCGAGATGGTGGTGAAGTACCGCTTGTTCGAGCGATCGTGATGCGGGTCGAACTTGTAGCTGGTCTTCATGGCCACCACCCGGCGGCGGCCGTCTCGGCCCAGCATGGCGTAGGCCACCGACCAGCCGTCGGGATGCGCCACGCTGAGCTTGCGGGGGTTGTCCGAATCCCCGCCCGCGAAGGCGAGATACGCGTCCTCCACGGCGCGCACCACCTCGGCGGGGGAGATCGGGACGTCGGCTAGGTCGCTGCGGGACAGCACCCGCAGCGGGGTAGGTCGGGCATTCACGTGTTGTTCCCTCGGCTCGTGCGGAACGGTGCCACCACACGCTGGCCGTACCCGTCCTCGGTCGCCTCGGCCGCGTCGCGCCGACGGTCGGGCAGCCGGATGTTCACCCGCTTGAGCCAGCGGTCGGTGCCGTCGTAGCGGGGGGTGAACGGCACCCGCCCGTGCACCACAACGTCATTGTCCACCAGCAGGAGTTCTCCGGGGGCCAAAGCGGCGGTGATGCAGACCCTTTCGAGTTCGGCGGCCAAATGCCGGTAGGCGGACCGGAATTCGGGGTCGGCGGTGTCGAGTGGGGTGTACGCCGGGTCGAAGCGCAGCGTCAGCCGTCCCTCGTCGCTGCCGAGGGTGGCGACCGCCGGTGCCGGGGCGTCGCCGAATCCGCTGCCGTAGGAGACGTCGGGCAGGATCGGCAGCCGGGCTCTGCTCAGCGTTTCCCGTTGCGCCGCATCGAGTTCCGTGCACCGCACCGAGGACACCGTGGTCCCCACCCGCTCGGGATTGCGCAGGCAGCCGAGCATGAGCAGGTTGGCGCGGTGTGGGTGGAAGGCGTCCTCGGTGTGCGGGCTCAGCAGCGCGGTGCTGCTCGCCCCCGACTGCTCGTGTTCGTGCCCGGGCGTCGGGACGATGTTGTTGACCAGCCGCCCGCCCTGCTGCCCCTCCCAGCCGAAAGGCTCACCGGCACAGCGGGCCAGCAACAGCATGGCGATATCGAGCTCGAAGGATGCCGATCGATGCGTGCGGTCCCCGGCCCAGGCCGCGGCCTCGCGCCAATCGTGCGGGGTGAGGCCGAGTTCCTCGTCGCTGATTCGCATCGGGCGGATGACGGTCACGCCCGCGTCGGTGGCCGGCGGGCGCATGGCCTCGTGCACGGCGTCGGGCAGCCGTCCGTATTTGGCGTCGATGTGGCGCAGCAGGACCGGGTGCGCGAGCGTGGTGGCTATCTCCGGGCAGGCCCCGACTGTGACGGCGATCTCAGCGGCGAGGTGGCGCACCGCGCGGGTGGCGGGTTCGGGCAGGTCGCGAGTTTCGATCTCGGCGGGGTGAAGCGTCTGACGTTCGGAGAGAACGCTTTTCACCAAGAGATGGCCTTCCTGGGCTCGGTGGTGACATGGTGATCTTGCCTCGGCCTCAGACCGTATTCCGCCCCTGTAATTTTGGCAAGCCTTACCTAAGGGTGTGTTCAAGAAATAGCGTGTCGGTATCAGTCGCCAGCGGCGAGACTAGCCGACTCGAATTATCTGGAAGATGGAAGGGTGCGAATCCGAATGGCCGACTTCAGGGCCTTGCTGACCCGACTCGGCCTACTGGGCACGGCCGCCGCGCTGATGCTGTTGACGGCTTGCGGCACAGAACATCTCACGCCGGTGCCCGACGATATGCCGCCCCCGGCCGGTGCGCCGCTGCCGCCCATCGATCTGGACGCGCCCGGGCGCACCGCCGTTCAACTCGAGGCCTGGGCGCAGGAACAGCACGGCCCGACCGGGATTCCGGTGGTGGCGCTGGAGGCCTACGGGTACGCGGCCGCCGTCATGGCGCGCTCCAAGCCCGAATGCGGTATCGGCTGGACGACTCTCGCCGGGATCGCGAGCGTGGAGAGCCACCACGGTTCGCACGGCGGCTCGCGCCTGGCCGACGACGGCACCGTGTCGCCGCCGATTCGCGGTCTGGCGCTGGATGGTTCGCCCGGGCGGGCACGCATCCTGGATTCCGCTTCCACCGAAGCGAATCCGGTCTATGCGCGCGCGATGGGCCCCTTCCAGTTCATCCCGGAGACCTGGCAGCGCTGGGGCGTCGACGCCAACGGCGACGGCAAGATCGATCCGGACAATATCGACGACGCCTCACTGACCGCGGCCCGCTACCTCTGCGCCATGGGCGGCAACCTCACCACCGTCGACGGCTGGCAGAAGGCGCTGCTCACCTACAACCAATCCACCAGCTACATGAACACCGTCCGCTACCGCGCCGCCGCCTACAGCGTCGGCCGCCGCGCCTGATCCGGTCCCCGCGGGCGCTCGATCCGGTCCCTGCGCGGGGGCAGGTTTATATCTTGTGGCCACGCCGATGGGGGGATGTGGCGGCTCGATCGCGGCACAGTAGGCTCGTGACCGCACGGGTTCCCCGTGCGACCTGCCGAGTCAGCAGCCGAAGGAGTGTCGTTTCGTGGCCATCATCGAACAGGTCGGAGCTCGCGAGATCCTGGATTCGCGTGGCAACCCCACTGTCGAGGTCGAGATCGCTCTCGACGACGGCACCCTCACCCGTGCGGCGGTGCCCTCCGGCGCGTCCACCGGTGAGCACGAGGCCGTCGAGCTGCGTGACGGCGGCGATCGCTACCAGGGCAAGGGCGTGCAGAAGGCCGTCGAGGGCGTCCTCGACGAGATCGCCCCGGCCGTGATCGGTCTCGACGCCGTCGAGCAGCGCACCGTCGACCAGACCCTGCTGGATCTGGACGGCACCCCGGACAAGTCGCGTCTGGGCGCGAACGCCCTGCTGGGTGTCTCGCTCGCGGTGGCCCGCGCGGCCGCCGAGTCCTCGGGCCTGGAGCTCTTCCGCTACGTCGGCGGCCCGAACGCCCACGTCCTGCCGGTCCCGATGATGAACATCCTCAACGGTGGCGCGCACGCCGACACCGGTGTGGACGTGCAGGAATTCATGATCGCCCCGATCGGCGCGCCCACCTTCAAGGAGGCGCTGCGCTGGGGCGCCGAGGTCTACCACACCCTCAAGTCGGTGCTGAAGGCTCAGGGCCTGGCCACCGGCCTGGGTGACGAGGGCGGTTTCGCGCCCGACGTCGCGGGCACCAAGGCCGCGCTGGACCTGATCTCCTCGGCCATCGAGAAGGCCGGCTACAAGCTGGGCACCGATATCGCGCTCGCGCTCGACGTCGCGGCCACCGAGTTCTACAGCACCGCCGACGGTTACAAGTTCGAGGGCCAGAACCGCACCGCCGCGGAGATGACCGCCTTCTACACCGAGCTGCTCGGCCAGTACCCGCTGGTCTCCATCGAGGACCCGCTGTCGGAGGATGACTGGGACGGCTGGGTCTCGCTGACCGACGCCATCGGCGACAAGGTGCAGCTGGTCGGCGACGACCTGTTCGTCACCAACCCGGAGCGCCTGGAGGAGGGCATCGCCAAGGGCGCGGCCAACGCACTCCTGGTGAAGGTCAACCAGATCGGCACCCTGACCGAGACCCTGGACGCGGTCGACCTGGCCCACCGCAACGGCTACAAGACGATGATGTCGCACCGGTCCGGCGAGACCGAGGACACCACCATCGCCGACCTGGCCGTGGCCGTCGGCTCCGGTCAGATCAAGACCGGCGCCCCGGCCCGCTCGGAGCGCGTCGCCAAGTACAACCAGCTGCTGCGCATCGAGGACGCCCTGGGTGACTCGGCTCGCTACGCCGGTGACGTGGCGTTCCCGCGTTTCGCGTTCGAAGGCTGAATAATCGGTAGCTCGTATGGGCTAACGAAATTCGAGGTGCAGAAATGACGGAGCGACGGGCGCGCGGCAAGAGTCCTGCGGGACGAAATGACCGCCGCCCGTCGCGATCCGCTTCCACCAAGAAGAAGTCCACGACGAAGACGACGCGGGCCCAGTCCGGCTCCGGGCAGCGCACGGCCAAGCGCCGGACGGTCGCCAAGTCGAATGTCGAACGGCACGAACACAAGATCCTGGGCCTGTCGACGGGCCGGGCCGTCCTGCTGGCCGCCGTCCTGTGCGGCCTGGCGCTCACGCTGGCGGTGCCGCTGCGCACCTATTTCACCCAGCGCGCCGACGCCAAGGAGCTGGCCGCCCAGCACAGCGTGCTCGAACAAGAGGTCGCCAACCTGCGCGATCGCCGTGCGCAGCAACAGGATCCGAACTACATCAAGGCCGAGGCCCGGGACCGCCTGCGCCTGGTGATGCCGGGCGAGACGCCCTACATCGTGCAGCTCCCCGACATGGTGCAGCCGGCCATCCCCGCCCCCGCCACCAAACAGCGGGCGCCGGACCCCTGGTACACCCAGGTGTGGCACAGCATTTCGTCGCCGCAACCGGCCGCCACTCCCGCGGCGACCATCCCGCCCCCGCCCGCACCCGTCCAGGAAGGCCAACCCAGGTGACCACAGCCGAGAACGAACCCACCGAGCGCGATCTCGCCATCGTCGCCGAACAGCTGGGCCGGACTCCGCGCGGCGTGCTGGCCATCGCCTACCACACCCCGGACGGCCTGCCCGCGGTCGTGAAGACCGCGCCCAAGCTGCCCGACGGCACCCCCTTCCCGACCCTGTACTACCTGACGGACCCGCGCCTGACCGCCGAGGCCAGCCGCCTCGAGACCACCGGCCTGATGCGCGAGATGTCCGAACGCCTCACCCGCGACCCGGAATTGGCGGCCTCCTACCGCAAGGCGTACGAGAGCTACCTGTCCGAGCGCAATGCCATCGAGGACCTCGGCACCGATTTCGCCGGCGGCGGCATGCCCGACCGCGTGAAGTGCCTGCACGTCCTCATCGCGCACTCGCTGGCCAAGGGCCCGGGCCTCAATCTCCTCGGCGACGAGGCCGTCGCCCTGGCCGCCGATCACGGCTTGCGCGGCACCGCGATTCCGGCAGACTGGCCCAAGTCCGAGGAATACCGCGCCGATTCGGCCTCGTAGTCCCGGTCCGTCGGCCGATACGTTCAGCACCAGAGGAATTCAGGGGTCAGCGATGAGTAAGGCAGAGTTCGCCAGCACCTCGGCGGCCGGTGAGAGCGGCCCGGCGGCAGGGCACGAGCGGATCGCGGCGGTCGACTGCGGGACGAATTCCATCCGGTTGCTGATCGCCGATGTCACGCGGGACGCGGACGGCAAGCCGCATCTGATCGATGTGCATCGGGAGATGCGGATCGTGCGGCTCGGGCAGGGCGTGGACGCGACGGGGGCGCTGAATCCCGAAGCGATCGAACGGACTCGGGTGGCGCTGCACGACTACGTGGAGCTGATGCTGAAGCACGGGGTGGAGCGGGTGCGGATGACCGCGACCTCCGCCACGCGCGACGCCTCCAATCGCGAGGACTTCTTCACCATGACCGGCGTCGAGCTGGGCCGGGTGGTGCCCGGGTCGCAGGCCGAGGTGATCACCGGTGACGAGGAGGCGCGGCTGTCCTTCGCCGGGGCCGTCGGCGAACTCTCCAGTGCCGCAGGGCCTTTCGTCGTGGTCGACCTGGGTGGCGGATCCACCGAGGTGGTGCTGGGCGACGCCGACGGTGTGCAGTCGGCGTACTCGGCCGATATCGGCTGCGTGCGGATCACCGAGCGCTGCCTGCACGGCAATCCGCCCACCCCCGAGGAGGTCGCCTCGGCGCGGTTCTTCGCCTCGGAACGGCTGGCGCAGGCCTTCGGCGTGGTGCCGGTGGAGCGCGCGCACACCTGGGTCGGCGTCGCCGGAACCATGACCACCATCGCCGCGGTGGCGCTGGATCTGCCCGAATACGATTCGGAGCGGGTGCATCTCACCCGCCTGCCGCTGGCCGAGCTGCGCGGCGTGTGCGATCGGCTGATCGGGATGAACCATGACGAGCGGGCCGCGCTCGGGCCCATGCATCCGGGCCGGGTTGATGTGATCGGCGGTGGCGCGGTGATTGCCGAGGTGCTGGCCGATGAATTGGCGCGGCGTGCCGGGATCACCGAGCTGATCGTCAGCGAACACGACATCCTGGATGGCATCGCCCTGTCCATCGCCTGATCGCGGACCTGATCAGGGCGCTTTGCAAGGTAATTGAGGACTTTTGTCCATAACCCCGGTCGTCCCGGGTATTGCCCGGACGAATGTGACGTAGGTTAATACCTGAGGTTGCTGTCAGATTGCCCAATATGGGAGGGTCTGGGGTATGTCAGAAGTAGTCCACGAGGCGACACCGGCCACTGAACGCACCCTGTTCGGCCACCCCATCGGTATCGCGAATCTGTTCGGCGTCGAGCTCTGGGAACGATTCTCGTTCTACGGCATGCTCACGATCCTCGGGTACTACCTGTACTACTCGCTCGCCGACGGCGGCCTGGCCATGGAGAAGTCCACCGCCACCGGCATTGTCGGTGCATACGGCGGTTTGGTCTACCTGTCGACCATCCTCGGCGCCTGGGTGGCGGACCGGTTGATCGGTCCCGAGCGCACCGTCTTCTACGGCGGCGTGGTCGTCATGGCGGGCCATATCGCGCTGGCGATCCTGCCGGGTTTGACCGGCGTCGGCGTCGGTCTGGTGCTCGTCGCGCTCGGCTCGGGCGGCCTCAAGGCGAATGCCTCGTCGTTGCTGGGCACCCTCTACGACAAGGACGACCCGCGCGCGGACGGCGGCTTCACGCTGTTCTATCTGGGCATCAACCTGGGCGCGTTCGCCGGTCCGATCATCACCGGCCTGCTGCAGTCGCATGTGGGCTTCCACTGGGGCTTCGGCGCGGCGGCCGTGGGTATGGCCATCGGCCTGACCCAGTACGTGGTGTTCCGCCGCAACCTCGGCTCGCACGGCCGTGACGTGCCGAACCCGTTGCCGCGCACCGCGGTTCCGAAGGCCGTGGCGGCCGTGGCGGCGCTGCTCGTGGTCGTCGCGCTGGCGTGGGCGGTCAAGCTGGTCACCCTGTCGAACCTGCCCGACGCGGTCACCTACGTGGTGGCGGCGGCCTCGGTCGCCTACTTCGCGCTCATGCTCACCAGCCCGAAGGTCGATGCCTCCGAACGCACCAAGGTGCGCGCCTACATTCCGCTGTTCATCGCGAACGCGGTGTTCTGGTCGCTGTTCCAGCAGATCTTCACGGTGCTGGCGGTGTACTCCGACGAGCGCATGAACTGGTCGGTCTTCGGCTGGGAGGCGCCGAAGAACTGGATCGGTTCCATGGAGCCGGTGTGGATCATCGCGCTGTCACCGCTGTTCGCCATCATGTGGACCCGCCTGGGCCGCCGGGCCCCGAGCACCCCGCGCAAGTTCGCGCTCGGCGTGACCGGCATGGGCGCGGCGTTCCTGCTGTTCACCCTGTTCTCGGGTTCGCACGGCGCCTCGGTGCCGGCGCTGCTGGTGTTCTTCATCCTGGGCGCGTTCGCGGTGTCGGAGCTGATGCTCTCGCCGATCGGCCTGTCGGTCACCACCAAGCTGGCGCCCAGGGTCTTCCGGTCGCAGATGATGGCGCTGTACTTCTTCTCGGTCGCCATCGGCACCTCGATGTCGGGTGTGCTCTCGAAGTACTACGACCCCTCGCACGAGCTCGCCTACTTCGGCATCACCGGTCTGGTGGCCATCGTGGTCGGCGTGATCGTCTGGGGCATCTCGCCGTGGATCACCCGCCACATGGAGGGCGTGCACTAGTCGCGTCTGCGTGGACTAGTCATCAGTACTTAAGCACGACAGATTCCGTGGCCGTCCGATCTCAATAACGTTCTTCTCATCAAGTTCGGCACAACGAGGAGAACGACAATGAGAGACATGAACGAGCTGGTCGAGCGCTACCTGACCGCGTGGAACACCACCGATGCGAGCGCCCGGGCGGCCCTGGTGGCCGAGATCTTCACCGAGGACGCGGAATACACCGATCCGCTGGTGTCGGTGCGCGGCCACGCGGGTCTCGACGCCACCCTCGCGGCGGTGCAGGGCCAGTTCGCCGGGCTGGAATTCAGCCTCGGCGCACCGGTCGACACCAACCACCACATCGTCCGATTCACCTGGCACCTCGGCGCTCCCGGCGCCGAGCCGCTGGTCATCGGCTTCGATGTGGCGGCCATCGCCGAGGACGGGCGCATCGAGCGCGTGTACGGATTCCTCGACCAGGTGCCCGCCGGCCTCTGAGCCGATCGACGGCCGCCGAGTTCATCGGCGGCCGCCGGGCCCACCGAAAATCTCTGTCATACAAGGACTTCCCATGTTCTTCACCACCCCCACCGACGGCACCACACTCGCCTACGAGGATTACGGCACCGGCACTCCGATCGTGTTCATTGCCGGTTGGTCGCTGCCCACCGATATGTGGGAACGCCAGGTCCCCTTCTTCCTGGCGCACGGCTACCGCTGTGTCCTGCTGGACCGCCGCGGGCACGGTCGTTCCGATCGCCCGTCCTCCGGCTACGACGTCGACACGCGCGCAGACGATCTCGCGGCTCTCCTGGAATTGCTGGATCTGCGGGACGCGATCCTGGTCGCGCACTCCGGTGGCGGTGGTGAGGTGGTCCGCTATCTGGCCCGGCACGGCGCGGACCGGGTCTCGCGAATCGCCTTGCTGGGCGCCGCGATTCCGTTCATGCTCCAGACCGAGGACAACCCGATCGGGGTGCCGATCGAACTCGTGGAAGCCACCCTGGAGGAGTTGCGCGACAACCGCGCCCAGTGGCTGGCGGACCGGGCGCAGGGCTACTACGCCACCCACATGGGCACCAAGGTCGCTCCGGCCCTGATCGAGAACGAGGTGCGGCGCAGCCTGAGCTGTTCCCCGTACGCCGCGGTCGAGACCCAGCGGGCGATGGCCACCACCGACCACCGGGCCGACGTCGCCGCCCTGCCGGTGCCGTTGCTGCTGCTGCACGGTGTCCCGGATCAGTCGATCCCGATCGAGCTGAGCAGCCGGCGCACCGTCGAGCTCGCACCCGACGCCGTGCTCAAGGAGTACCCGGACGCCGGACATGGGCTCTACCAGAGTCATTCGGTCCAGGTGAATGCCGACATCCTCGAATTCATCAAGGCGTGACGGCACGCCCGGCGGGCTACTGGAGTTGCGCGGCAATCTCTTTCAGCTCGCCACGCGAGGTGACGCCGAGCTTCGGGTACGCCTTGTAGAGGTGATAGCCCACGGTGCGGTGGCTCAGGAACAGCTGGGCGGCGATATCCCGGTTCGACAATCCCTGCGCGGCCAGCCGGACGATCTGCAATTCCTGCGGAGTGAGTCCGGTGGCCGCGGTCCGGGTGGGGGCCGGATCGGCATCGGGCGCACCGGACGCGGTGAGTTCGTTGCGGGCGCGCCGGGCCCACGGGGTCAGCTCGAGGCGGTCGAAGACCTCGAGGGCGTCGTGTAGGTGGGTGCGGGCCTCGGACTTGCGGCGGGCGCGGCGCAGCCATTCGCCGTAAAGCAGTGCGGTCCGGGCGAATTCGATGGGGCGGGTCTCGCGGTCGTGCGTCTCCAGTGCTCGGGTGTAGAGGGCCTCGGCGTTCGCGTCGTCCAGCAAGGCGCGGCAGCGCAGCGTGAGCGCCTCGGCCCATGGCTCGCCCACCGACTCCGCCCAGCCTTCGAAGTTCGTGAAAGGTGCTGTGGCGCGGTCCGTCGCGCCGAGGCGGACGGCTGCCTCTACCAGGTCGGGGACCGAGCGGGTAGCGCAAATATGGTGATTGAACGGCGATTTCGTCAACCGCTCGAAGCGCGACAGCGCCGCCTCGGCTCGACCCGCGCCCAGTTCGAGCAATCCGAGAGACCAATGCGCCCACGGTGCGCCGGGCGCGACCGCTCCGGGGGTGTCGCCGGTGAGTCCGAGTTCGGCGTGCGCGCGGCACTCCTCCTCGTTCCCCTGCAAAGCATCCAAATGCGCCAGGACACTACTGAGTTGGCGTACCCACTGCTGCTGGCCGGTATCGCGAGCCAGATCGCGGGCTTCCAGGGTGGCGGTGCGCGCATCTCGCAGGCGGCCGGTGAAAATGTCCGCTTCGGCGGCGAAGAACAGCACGGTCGGCAGTCGCCCGGCCGCACCGGCGGAGCGATACCGGGCCTCCAGCGATTTGGCCAGATCGAACGCGGGACCGTCCTGTCCGCGCGCGAGGGCGACACCGCACACGATCGACAGGACCTGCTCGGAAACCTCGCCCCGAGAGCGGATTTCACCGAGTGTCTCGGTCAGACCCAGGGGTGTTCCAGGACCGCGATCGAACAGTGTGCCGATGAACCGCACCACCGGGGCCACCGGCGATCGCTCCGGCAATCGCAGGCCCGCAAGGTGTTTCAAGACCTCGCTCAGATCCGTTTCGCCGAGGTACCAGCCGGTGTGCATGGCCTGCACCAGCATGCCCGCCGCCTGCTCCGGTTCGGTGTTCGCGATGCTCGTCGCCGCGTCGATGAGCAGCCGGTGCGCTTCGGGAAACTCGCCCTGCCAGAAGCGTGCCAGCGCCTGCACCTGAGAAAGCCCGGCGCGCAGCACTTTCGAATCGACACCGCCCGAGGCATTGTCCGCATCGGCCAAGGTGTGGTCGGTACCGGAAAGGGTGTGGTCGAGGTCGCGAGTGGTGCGGCGGGCCAGGTCTCCGGCCTTGACCACGTCGCCGGATTCCAGTGCGGCCTGGGCGGCCAGGGACTGGCGGCGGATGCGGTCTCGCGGCTTGTCGGTGAGTCGGGCCGCGCGGTCGTAGGCCGCGGCGGCGGCCCGGTAGCCGCCGCGCTCGCGGGCGCGGATCGCGCTGCGCTCCAGGGCATCCGCGATCTCGGGGTCCGGTCCGAGTGTGGCCGCCGCCCGATGCCAGGCCCGGCGATCCGCCTGATCCGGCGCGTCCAGGGCGTCGGCCAAGGCGCGATGTACCGCTATGCGCTGTCCTATCGGGGTGCGCTGGTATACCGCAGCGCGAATCAGGGGGTGCCGGAAAGCAATCGAGGCGTCGGAGCCCGCCGAGCTGTCGGGGCGCGCCGCCCGCGAGAGCAGGCCCGCGGCCTCGGCGGGCGCGAGGTCGTCGATGCCCGCCCCGAGTGTGGCCGCAGCGCTCAAAATCACGGCGGCGTCGCCGGTTTCGTCGGTGGCGAGCACGGTCAGCAAGGTCCGGGTCGCCTCGGGCAGACGGCTGATGCGGCCGTGGAAGGCCAGGCGTAGGCGATCGGTGAGCGGCAGTGCGCCCGCGGCGAGATCGGCGGTGGGTTCGGCCGCCATGGCGAGCGGCAGTTCACGCAGGGCGAGGGGGTTGCCGCGTGCCTCGGCCAGCAGCCGGTAGCGCACGGCGGGGGAGAGGGCGTGCGCGCCGAGGTGCGCCACCGCATCCTGCAGCAGCGCCGCCGACGCCTCCGGCGACAATCCGGTCAGGCGCTGTTCGGGCAGACCGGTCGCCTCGAAGGAGCCCTCGCCCTCGCGGACGCCGAACAGCACGGCGATGCCCTCGGAGTACAGGCGGCGGGCCGCGAACAACAGCGCGTCCTGTGAGGCGCGGTCGAGCCATTGCGCGTCGTCCACGATGACCAGCAGTCCGGATCCGTCGGCGTGGTCGGTGAGCAGCGAGAGCACCGCCAACCCGGTCAGCATGGGTTCGCCGCCGCCGGAGCCCAGCCCGAGCGCGCCGGTCAGGGCCGTGCGCTGGGGTTCGGGCAGGTTTGGCAGGCCGCTCAGCGCGGGCCGCAACAGCAATTGCAGTCCGGCGAACGGCAATTCGGCCTCGACCTCGAGGCCGGTGCCGCGCAGCAGCCGGAGGCCGTCCGCCCGGGCGGCGGCATGGTCCAGCAGCGCCGTCTTACCGATGCCGGGTTCGCCGCGCAGCACCAGCGCTGCACTGCGGCCCTCGCGCGCCCCCTCGATCACTGTGCTGAGCACTGCCTGCTCCCGCTCCCGTCCTCGGAGCGGCGGAACCTGTTCGGCCATCGTCGTTCTCACGCCTTCCCTCGGCGTCCATCATGACCGGTTCCGGATATCTATCGAGTGACCCAACTCACCAAGCGATCTTGACGATTGTGATAACCGCTGGTGGATTCCCATTTTCTCGGCATTGCCGAGCGGTCGCTCACCGCTTAATGGGATGAAATCTGTCGGACCCCGCCGGAATACTGATACGCGACCGATGAGTTGAGCGATCTGTCCCCGTCTGCACCTGTGTAGGTCCGGTGCAGTGCAGTCGCCGACTCGGTATCGGGCCACGCTCAACCCCTCGTTCTCGAATACACCGGAGGTTTTCCGATGCCCGACATATCCGCTAGCTCGACCAAGCAGCGGACGCCAACCGTCATCCGGTTGCTGGTGCTCGCGACCTTCACGGTGATCCTCAACGAGACCATCATGATCAACGCGATTCCGCGGCTCATGACGGATCTGCACGTGAGCGAGCGTTCCGCGCAATGGGTTTCCACCGCGTTCATGCTCACCATGGCGGCGGTCATCCCGGTGACCGGCTGGTTCCTGCAGCGCGTCAGCACCCGTCGCGCCTACACCCTCGCCATGGGCACCTTCCTGGTCGGCACCGCCGTCGCCGCCATCGCGCCGACGTTCGCGGTGCTGCTGATCGGCCGCGTGGTCCAGGCCGGCGGCACCGCGGTCATGATGCCGCTGCTGATGACCACGCTGATGACGGTCGTCGACGAGAAGGACCGCGGCCGGGTCATGGGCAATGTCACCCTGGCCATCTCGGTGGCCCCCGCCATGGGCCCGGTGATTTCCGGCCTGGTGCTCCAGATCGCCTCGTGGCGCTGGCTGTTCGTGCTGGTGCTGCCGATCGCCGGTGTGGTGACCGTGTTCGGTCTGCGCAACCTGGAGAACGTCGGTGAGCCGCAGGCGGGTTCGATCGACTGGTTCAGCGTGGTGTTCGCGGGCTTCGGTTTCGGCAGCCTGGTGTACGGCCTGAGCAAGTTCGGCGAGGGCAGCGCGCTCACCCCGGCGCTGATCGTGGCCGCGGGCGTGGTGCTGGTCGCCATCTTCGCGTTCCGTCAGCTCTCGCTGCAGCGCAACGGCACTCCGCTGCTGGACCTGCGGGTGCTGCTGGCCCCGACCTACGCCAAGTCGCTGCTGCTGATGGCGGTCGCGTTCCTGGCCATGATGGGCTCGATGATCCTGCTGCCGCTGTACCTGCAGAACCTGCGCGGCCTGTCCCCGCTGCAGACCGGTCTGCTGGTCATGCCGGGTGGTCTGGCCATGGGTCTGCTCGGCCCCACGGTCGGCAAGATCTTCGACCGCTTCGGCGGCCGGGTGCTGGTGATCCCGGGCGCGATCGGCATCACCGCCGCGCTGGCCGGTTTCACCCAGCTGTCGCTGACCACGCCGTACGCGGTGCTGGTGGCGCTGCACGTGCTGCTCATGATCTCGCTGGCCGGTGCGTTCACGCCGGTGTTCACCCTGGGTCTGGGCGCGCTGCCGATGCACCTGTACTCGCACGGCAGCTCCATGCTGGCGACCCTGCAGCAGGTGGCGGCCGCGTTCGGTACCGCGCTGGTGGTGACGGTCATGACCTCGCGCGCCGACCATATGAAGGGCGCCTCGTCGAATCCGCTGGATGCTCCGCTGTCCGGCATGCAGCTGGCGTTCCTGGTCTCGGCGGCCCTGTCGGTCGTGGTGATCGTGATGGCGGTGCTGCTGCCCAACCGTTCGGCGGCCGGGCATCACGGCGCCGAGATCCCGGATCCGGTGGACGAGGTCGCGGCGGATGCCGTGGCTACCGAGATCCCGGACACGGTGGACGAGGCCGACTTCCCGGATGTGCAGTTGGTCAAGGACTGACCTGACAGATTGAAGGCGCCCACGGCTTTTCGAAGCCGCGGGCGCTTTCGCGTTCCTACACCGCGAATTTCACCGCGAGCGCGATACCGCATCCGGCCGCGATGACCCGCAGGCTGTTGCTCGGCAGCCGCCGCGCCACCACCGGCCCGACTCGTCCACCGAGCAGGAAGCCCAGGGCGAGCGGTGCCACGAAGGCCCAGTGCACGGGACCGTAGAACGCGAATCCGATTGCGGCCGCGCCGTTCGCGCACATGGAGGTGACGCTCTTGACCGCATTGGCGCGCTGCGGCGACCACTCCGGGTACCTGGCCGAGATGATGGCCAGGATCAGAATCCCGCCCGCCGCACCGAAATACCCGGCGTAGACGGCGGCGGCGAACAGCAGCACACCGAGTAGGGCGTTGCGCCGGGCCTTTCCGGCGTCGCCGGTGTGCTGCCAGCGTTTGGTCAGCGACGGTTGCGCCAGCAGGAATATCGAGGCCCCGCCGATCAGGAACGGCACCACGAATTGGAAGGTCGAGGCGGGCGCGATCAGCAGCAGCACCGCGCCGACCGCACCGCCGATCGCCGCGACCACGCCGAGGCGCAGCACGATCCGCCGCGTTCCGGCCAGCTCCTGCCGCGATCCGGCCGCCGCCCCGACTCCGGTGAAGATCAGGGCCACGGTATTGGTGACATTGGCCGCGACCGGCATCAAACCCATGCCGAGCAGGGCGGGATAGGACACCAGGGAGGCCAGGCTGACCAGCACGCTGACCAATCCGGCCGCGAATCCGATGGCGATCAGCTCGGCCGCCTCGAGCACGGTCACCGCCGCTCACCGGGCCGGACACACAAACACCCAGCGCTCACCGGGACATCCTACGAATCGGGTCGCAGCGGCTGCCCGCGGCCTGCCCGAACCCGAGCGATAACCGATCCTTATCGCTGAATGCCTGAGCTGCTCATTGGTCCGGCCCCCGATCTCCGGTGAACTGAATGCCATGAGCACCACGGCAGAAACCCGCACCGTCATCGAGAACTACATCCGCGCACTGCAGAACGGCGAGGCCGTCGAGCGGCGCTACGAATTCTTCACCCCCGACGCCACCTGGACGCTGGCCGGGGACCTGCCGACCTCGGGCACCTGGGTCGGCCCCGATCAGATCTTCCACGGCTTCCTGCCCGCCATGCTGGAGCGCTTCGACATCACCGCGCCCATGAGCCAGGAGGTGCGCGGCGTGCTGGCGGACGGCGAGCGGGCCGTCGCCGAGTGGACCACCCGCGCGACGACCGCGGCCGGAGAACCATACGTCAACGACGTGGTGATCGCCTTCCGGGTCGTGGATGGGCGCATCGCGGAGGCGCGTGAGTACTTCGACACCGGCTACGCGCATCGACTGCTCTTCGCCGCCAAGTAGATTCGATGGTCGGTAGTAGGGAAGAGAAGGAGTTCTTCATGCGAGTACTGGTCATCGGCGCCGGTGGGTACCTGGGTTCCGCTGTCACCGAGCGGCTTTCGAGCCTGGGCCACGACATTGTCGTGCTGACCCGGTCCGGCAAGGCGGCGGGTGACTACGAGACCCGCACCGGCGATCTGACCGACCCGGCTTCCCTCACCGCCGCGGTCACCCCCGATATCGACGCCGTCGTCAATCTCGCCACCCCCAGTGGCGATCAGGCCGTCGACACCGCCGCCATCACCGCCCTGACCGATCCGCTGCGCGGCACCGGCAAGTCGTTCGTCTACACCAGCGGCGTGTGGGTGCTGGGCGCCACCGCGGCCGCGGACGAAACCAGCCCTGCCAACCCGATTCCGATCGTCGGCTACCGCCCGACCATCGAACAGCAGGTGCTCGAGCTCGCCGACGAGGGTGTGCGCTCCGCCGTCATCCGCCCGGGCATCGTCTACGGCCGCGGCGGCGGAATCCCGGCCCTGCTGGTCGATCTCGCGCGCAAGCACGAGTCCCCGGTCGTCATCGCCGACCCGTCGGTGGTCTGGCCGATGGTCCACGTCGACGACCTGGCCGACCTGTTCGCCAAGGTCATCGACGCCTCGCCCGCGGGTTCCGTCTGGCACGCGATCACCCAGCCCGCCGTCCCGGTCTCCGACCTGGCCGCCGCCGCATCCCACGCCGCCGGCGTCTCGGGCCCGACCACCATCATCCCCTTGGACCAGGCTCGGGTAGACCTCGGCGAGTTGTTCGCCGACGCCCTCGCGCTGAGCCAGTCGGTCACCGGCCGTGCCGCCAATGAACACCTGAACTGGGAGCCCAAGGCCCCCACCGCGATCGCCGATCTCAGCACCGGCTCCTACCGCTGACCATCGCGTCCCCGCCCCGCTGAACGTGAAGTACCACGTCAGCGCACGGCGGGGACGCTCTTCCTAGTTGATACCGAATCCTGTTCTCCAGGTGGGGTATTGCGGGTTCCAGCCCAGCGAGCGTGCCAGGGTGTTGGTGGCTCCGCGCTCCCAGGGGGCGCGGCCGGTGGTTGCTTCTGGCGTAGGTGCGCCGAGTGATGTCGCTAGGACGGGGACCCATTCTCGGGCGAGGGCGGGGTCGTCGTCGACGATATTCACTGTGCCGCTGGGCCATTCGAGGGCGTTGATGGCGGCGCGGGCCGCGTCGGTGACGTGGATGAACGAGGACACCGCGTCATTGGGAGGTAGGCCGCCGAGGAACTTGGCCGCGGGATCGGTCGAGTCGCCGTGCAGTACGGCGTCGGCCACCCCGCCGCGCTCGTACCAGGTGCCCGGTCCGTAGAGCTGGCCGTAGCGCAGCACTACGTGGTGATCGATCTCGCGCACCGCCTCTTCCAGGGCGACGATCCCGTTCACCGTGGTGATCCGCGGCTCGCCCGCGCCGATGTCCAGCGGGACATTCTCGTCGGCGGGTGTGTCGCCGGGTTCGTAGGCCCAGGCGATCGATTGCGCCACAATTCGTTTCACGCCCGCTTGTGCGGCGGCGTCGACCAGGTTCCTGGTCCCTGCCCGCCGAATCCGCCCGTTGTCGGCGGAAGTGCCTCCGCTCAATGAGGTCAACTGATGGATCACCGCATCCGGTGCGGCCGCGGCGACGGCCCTGGCGACGGCTTCCGCGTCGAAGGCATCGACCACCACCCCCTCGGCCCCGGCCGCCTTCAATCCCGCGACCCCCTCCTCTCGCCGCGATGTCCCGACCACCTGATGGCCTTCGGCGACCAACTGCCCGACCAGAACCCGCCCGATGGCGCCGGTGGCACCAGCAACGAACACTCGCATGATTCCTCCTTCGCTCGGGATCCAGTCAATTCAAGGACGGTGCCGCGAGCAATGCGCTATTCCACCGCACACCGATAACCACGCCTTATCGCCCGATGTGGACGACGCGGGCCCAGCTGGGCGGGCGGTCCGGCGTGTAGTCCGGGTTGTGCTCGCTCCAGGAG
>NZ_BAAFGR010000066.1:0-39911 GCF_041154655.1 Nocardia sp. JMUB6875 | reverse complement strand
GCCCCCGCCCTACCCTGGCCGTGGCTCTCCCAGCCCGAATTCGACACCCTGGTCGCCGATTTCGAGCGCACCGGCTTCACCGGCGGCCTCAACTGGTACCGCAACCTCGACCGCAACTGGGAACTCACCGCCGCCTACGCCGACGCCAAGATCGAAGTCCCCACCTTCTTCCTCTACGGCGAAAACGACCCGGACATGGAAGGTTTCAGCGGCCGCGACCCCCTGGCCACGCTGCGCGCCAATGTCACCGACCTGCGCGAGGTGGTGGAAATCCCCAACGCGGGCCACCTCGTCCAGCTCGAGCAGACCGACGCCGTCAACAGTTTCTTGCTTTCGGGTCTCAAGAGCCTGGAGCTGTGACCGCCTAACCGAATTCAGCTGGCCACGCGGCAGTTCACGCCCGCAACCGGCGCCGTCGTCGCCGCGGCCACACCCAGCGGCGGCGCCGTCGGCTGCCCCGGATACCCCGTAGGCGTGGACTGCGCCTCGGTAGTCGGACAGGGTGGCAGCTCGCTGTGATGTGTGCGAAGAACGTTGTAGCCGAGCACGATTCCGGCAGCCACGACAACCGCCACCGCCCACCCGACCAGCCGCCGACCCCGAGCCCGATCCGAGGGCACGGCTGCGGGCCGAGCCGTAACGGTCGGTCCGGGCACGCCCGGGGGAGGCGGCGGGTTCGACCGTGGCGCGGCAGCTGTCGGTCCGGGTGCCGAGCGGGCCGGTTGCAGCGCGGCCATCGCGGCCGCCGCGAGGTCGCGGGCGGTGCCGAAGCGGTGGTCCGGGTCCTTGGCCAGGGCACGGGCGATGACCGCGTCGAAGGCGTCGGGCAGGCCCGCGCGTAGGTCGGTGGGTTTGGGCACCGGGTCGTAGAGGTGGGCGTGCATGACCGCGGCCGGGTTCGCGCGCGGATAGGGCAGTGCGCCGGTGAGCATCTCGAACAGCGTGACGCCCAAGGAGTACAGGTCCCCGCGCGGGCCGACGGTCGCGTCGGTGAAGGTCTCGGGCGGGGCGTATGCGATGGTCGCCAGGATCGAGCCGCTGCTGGTCAGCCCCGTGGACTGGTCCACGCTGCGGGCAATGCCGAAGTCCGACACCAGCACTCGCTCGCCCTCACCCGGATCACCCGGCGCGAGCAGGATATTGGCGGGCTTGATATCGCGGTGCAGCAGACCCTGCCGGTGCGCGTGGTCGAGACCCGCGGCCGCCTGGGTCACGATGTGCAGGGCCTGGGGCACCGGCAGCCCGCCGGGATTGCGCGCAACAGCCTGGCCACATCGGTGCCGTCCACGAATTCCATGCAGATCCACGGCCGCCCGTCGGCCACGCCGCGGTCGAAGACGGTCACGATATTGCGGTGATTGGTGCGCGCGGCCAGATCGGCCTCGCGGTCGAACAGCTTGCGGAAAGACCGATCCTGAGCCGCGGCATCGGTGAGGACCTTCACCGCCACCTGCCGGGGCAGCCGCGGATGGCGCGCCCGATACACCTCGCCCATCCCGCCGCGCCCGAGCAGCGCCTCGATCGTGAATCCGGCGAAGACCGTCCCCGGCATCAACACCATGCGCACAGTTTCGCCCTCGGCGTGCATCGGCGCAGGGTTTCCCGGGTGCCGGTACGCCCGAAACGCTTTCCGCCGCATTGAGTTCGGATTCGGGTCAATTGTCCGGTTTGGCGCGGGTGTTGTCGGGAACCGCTGCGGGTGGCCGCCCGATGGACGTGCGGCCGGAAACAGAGAAGTCAGGAGATCAGAAAGAAGGAATCGAGATGTCACTACCCGTTCCCCGCTCGCAGTACAGCCCCTCGACCCCCGCGCGCTGGGATCCGTTCCGGGACTTCGACAATCTGTTCGGACAGATGAGCAAGTTCATGGACGAGACCTTCGGGCCGCGCGAGGACCTGCGGGGACGCTGGATGCCGCCGGCGGACCTGACCGAAACCGATGACGCCTACCTGGTCCAGGTCGACGTGCCCGGAGTCCGCCAGGACGATATCGAGATCGAGCTGTTCGGTGCGGAATTGCGCGTCCGCGGCGAGGTGAAGCAGGTCGAGAAGGAAGGGATCTTCCGGCATCGCACGCGGCGCACCGGTGAATTCGACTATCGGGTCACCCTGCCGCAGGACATCGATGCCGACAATATCTCGGCGCGGCTGGCCGATGGCGTGCTGACCGTGCGCGCGCCCAAGAGCGAGCAGACCAAACCGCGCCGCATCGAAATCACCAATCGCTGACACGTGATCGGCCGGGCCGGAGCCGCGAATCGTGCTGTTCGTTCGTCCAGTTTGTGTAGGGTCGGGCAGAAGTCGGGTGCACGAGTTCGATGAGGAGGCCCGGTTTCATGACCGCACGAGTTCACGCCTTCGGCGATGACGCCCTCGGTGACCACGACGGCGTGGGATTGGCCGCGCTCATCCGGCGCGGCGAGCTCAGCGCCGCCGAGGTCGCCAAGGCGGCCCGCGAACGCGCGGCCCGCGTCGATCCGGCGCTCAATGCGATTGTGGTGCAACCGGATACGCCGCGCCTGGCCACCGACCGCGACGCCCTGCTCTACGGCGTGCCGACCTACGTCAAGGACAACACCGACCTGGCCGGGCTGCCCACCCAGCACGGCAGCGCCGCCTGGCGCGCGCGAGCGGCGAAATCCGATGGGCCGTACGCGAAACAGTTCCTCGGCAGCGGCATGACCGTGCTCGGCAAGACCACGCTGCCCGAGTTCGGGTTGAACGCGACCACCGAATTCGTCGGCGCCGACCCGACCCGCAACCCGTGGGACACCGAATTCTCCTCCGGCGCCTCCTCGGGCGGTTCGGCCGCGCTGGTGGCGGCGGGCGTGGTCCCGATCGCGCACGGCAACGACGGCGGCGGCTCGATCCGCATCCCCGCCGCCTGCTGCGGACTGGTCGGATTGAAGCCCACCCGCGGCCGCCACATCGACGGCCCGCAGGCCCGCTCGATGCCGATCAACCTCGTCTCCGAGGGCGTGCTCACCCGCACCGTCCGCGACACCGCCACCTATTTCGCTGCGGCCGAACGCTTCTGGCGCAACCCGTCCTTACCCCCGGTCGGTCTGGTCGAAGGTCCCGCCCAGCGCCGACTACGCATCGGCATTCTGTCCGAACCCATCACCGGCGCGCCGCTGGATCCGCAGATCCGCACCGTCCTCGACGACACCGTCAAACTCCTCGAGAGCCTCGGCCACGAGGTCCGTCCCATCGCCTACCCGGTCGACGCCGGTTTCGCCGACGACTTCGCCACCTACTGGGAGATGCTGGCCGCCCTGCTGGGCCTCACCGGCAAACTGACCCTCGACCGCGGCTTCGACGCGGGCAAACTCGACCCCTTCACCCAGGGTCTGGCCGCCCGCTTCCGCGGTGCGGTCCTGCGTTCTCCCGCTGTCCTGTACCGGCTTTCGCGCCTGCGCCGCGCCTACGCCGAGTCCTTCCGCGACCTGGAACTGGTGGTGTCCCCGGTCCTGGCCTCGCTGACCCCCAAGCTCGGCTACCTGGCCCCCGACCAGCCCTTCGACGAGGTCTTCGACCGGCTGCTCGCCTACGTCACCTACACGCCCCTGGCGAATGTGACCGGCGCACCGGCGCTTTCGCTGCCGCTGGGCGCGTCCGCCGCCGGGCTGCCGATCGGAATCATGTTCTCCGCGGCGCACGGCGACGAACGCACCCTGCTGGAAACGGCCTACGCCCTGGAATCCGCGCGCCCGTTCCGGCGCATCCAGGACTAGCCGATCAGGAGATGTTCTTCAGGAACGACACCTCGTTGGCGTCACCGGCGACGGCGATATCGGGCTTGCCGTCCTTGTTGTAGTCGGCCACCACGGGGGTCTGCGGCTGGGTGGTCACCGCGACTTCGCCGGTCTTGGTGAGGGTTCCGTCGCCATTGCCGGTGAAGATGACCATCTTCGAGTTCAGCACCGCCGACATGGCGGCATCGGCCTTGCCGTCGTGATTGAAGTCGCCGACCGCGATGCTGGTCGGGCCCAGGCCCGACAGGTTGACCCGGTTGGTCTTCTTGAACCCGCCCTGGCCGTCGGAGACCAGCACGGTGGTGGAGAAGGAGAACGAGTCCGCGGTGACGACATCGTCGATGCCGTCGCCGTCGAAGTCGGCGGCGCGCACGTCCTCGGTGATCAGGCCGCTGGTGCTCGACCCCTTGCGGGTGAAGCTGCCGTCGCCGTTGCCGAAGAACACCTCGACCTGCTGGGTCACATCGTTGTTGATGGCCATGTCGACCTTGGCGCCGGCATGGAACTTGCCGAGGGTGAAGGTGCCGGGTGTGCCGCCGAAGGTGGTCACCGCACCCGCCTTCAAGGTGCCGTCGCCATTGCCCAGCCAGGTCTGCACCCCGATCGGAAGCAGGCTCAGCACATCGGTTTTCCCGTCGCCGTTCACATCCGCGACCAGCACCTCCTGCTGCGCGCCCTCGACGGTCGTGGACTTCTGGCCCACCTTGAAGGTGCCGTTGCCGTTGTTGAGGAACACCACGACCTGCGTCCACGCCTGCGCGATGACGTCGGGCTTGCCGTCGCCGTTGAGGTCGCCGGCCGTGATCGCCCCGTACCCGTTGCCGACCGACCCGACCCGGGTGCCGGGGGCGAAGGTGCCATCGCCCTTGCCCTTCATGAGAATCGGGCCGTCGCCCTGGAAGTCGGCGGCCACGATATCGGGATTGCCGTCGCCGTCGAAGTCGGCCGAGACCGTGCCGATGGGCGCGGGCCCGGGGCCCCACGACGGGAACGAGCCACCGGAGGGCGAATTCACCGCGGGTGCGAAAGCGATGGCCCCCGCCGCCCACGCGGCGCCGGGCAGCGCGAGCACGGCGGCGGAGGCGACGGCGGAGGAGACGAACAGGCTGCGGAAAACACGTATGTGCATAGGTATTCCTGTGTCGGGGTGGCACCACCGAACGGTGGTGGCCACGGACTCTAGGACACCGTGTAACAGGAAATACCGGCGTTCAACGCAATTCGGCCGATTGCCAGAAACTCGCTTATCGGGCTAGTGCACAGTGTCGGTCCGCCGCCCGCGAGGTCTAGACCGATACCGGGCGCAGTGCGTCGGCCGTCAGGTCCTTCAGCGTCGGATAGCCGTCGACGGCCATGATCAGGTCGGCCTCGGCGAGCAGGGTCCGCAGGACATGGACGATGCCGTCCACGCCACCCAACGCCAGACCGTAGGCGTAGGGGCGGCCGATGCCGACCGCGGTCGCGCCCAGGGCGAGGGCCTTGATGATGTCGGCGCCCGAGCGGATGCCCGAGTCGAACAGCACCGGCAGTCCGTCGGCGGCGGCCACCACCTCGGGCAGCATGTCCAGGGCGGGCAGTCCGCCATTGGCTTGGCGGCCACCGTGATTGGAACAGTAGATGCCGTCCACGCCCAGATCCTTCGCCCGGCGGGCGTCCTCGGGATGGCAGACGCCCTTCACGATCAGCGGCAGCGTGGTCAGCGACCGCAGCCACGGCAGATCATCCCAGGTCAGCGGGTTGCCGAAGAGCTGGATCCAGCGCAGGATCGCCGACTGCGGATCCTGCTCGGGCGACTGCGCGAGCCCGGCCCGGAACACCGGATCGGTGAAATAGTTCGCCAGGCAGTGCCCGCGCAACTGCGGGAAGTTGCCGGTGGACAGATCACGCGGCCGCCAGCCCGTCACCCAGGTGTCGAGCGTGACCACGATGCCCTTGAACCCGGCCTTCTCCGCCCGCTCCACCAGGCTCGCGGCCAGATCGCGATCGGTCGGGGTGTAGAGCTGGAAAAACCCTGGCGTATCCCCGAATTCGGCCGCCACCTCCTCCATCGGATCCACCGTCAGCGTCGACGCCACCATCGGCACCCCGGTCCGCGCGGCGGCCTTGGCCGTGGCCAGATCCCCGTGCCCATCCTGCGCACACAACCCGATCACCCCCACCGGAGCCATGAAAACCGGTGCGGGCAAGGTCATCCCGAACAGATCCACCGACAGATCCCGCTGCTTGGCGCCGACGAACATGCGCGGCACCACACCCCACCGATCGAAGGCGGCAACATTGGCGTTCTGCGTCCGCTCATCACCCGCACCCCCGGCCACATACGAATACACCGACGGCGGCATCGCCGCCCGCGCCCGCTCGGCCAACTCCGCGAAGCTCACCGGCAGACTCGGCACCACCCCGCGCAACCCGTTGAAGTAGATCTCGTTCTGAAAATCACCGAATGCCACGCGCCAACCTCCTTGTTCACGCACCCGCTCGAGCGCCCCGTCATTCTGTCAGCAGAGGCTACCGGTCGGTAAGGTATGCGACGCAAGCCGACGACGCCCAGGTAAAACGCCGTAATGCTCAGAGCATTACCGATATGCTGTTTGGCATGGCTGAGAATAAGACCACGATCACCACACGTCCGGCTACTCGTGACGAGCTACAGACCCTAGCCAAGCCGGGCGAGTCGCTGGATGCGGTGATCAATCGTCTGATCGGCCATTACCGCTCGGTGCAGAGCCGGAATCGACTGGCCTGGGAGGCTCGCATCGCTGCCGATCGCCAGGATGCCAACGCGGTCGCGTGGGCCGAGCGGCAGGCGGACCGGCTCGAGGAACGACTGGCGCAACGGCAGGCGGCGAAAGGATGAGCGCTGGTTACGTTCTCGATGACACCGTCATCCACGCCTATGCCTTCGGCGACCCGAATGTCTCGAACCTGATCGCCGTCCTCGACGGTCGAGACATTCGGGTCGCGGTCCCGATCCTGGCACTGGCCGCGAGCCTCGTCGGCTTATCGGACGATCAACGCACGCAGGTCAACGGCGTGGTGGAGAACCTCGAGTCCATGCAGATCGCGGCCCTCGCCACCGCGAACGACGCAGATGAACTGGCCGATTTCCTCGCCGCCGCTGCCGGGCCGATCGACCTGCCAGCGGCACATATCGTGGCCGTCGCGCGTTACCTGGACTGGGAGATCATCACAACCAGCAGGTCGCGATGGACCGAAGTCGAGCAGCGACTGCCGTTTTCGGTGAGCATCGTCGAATTCACCGAGGACTGATCCAGCCGGTCGGTGCGTTTGCCCTCTGGGCGATCGCACCGACCATCGAACGGCGCTCAGTAGTTCGCGTTGAGATAATCCGCCGCGTGGGTGGTCCACAGCACGCCGGTGCCCGGCATGTTGTGGCCGGAATACAGCACGTGCTGGCCGTCGGGCCACGGTGTCAGATAACCCAGCAGGCCACGTACCGCGGCAGCATAGCGATCCAGGTTCGCCGCCGGATCCATCAGCAGGAAGTTCAGCAGCTCGTGGAAGATCACCGGCGTCAGATTCCCGATCCGCGCACCCTCCACCAGCGAGAACGGCGAGATCGCGGTATCGATCGCGCGCAGCGGCGAATCACCGGGGGAGGAGGTGATGATGTCATCGGGGTTGGCGTATTCGCGCACATCGATCCCCAACGGCCAGGCACCTCGCATCCCGTGCAGTCCGTAAGTCGTTGGCGCACACAGATTCCCCACCGACTGCCCGGCCCGCCGCATCGGATTGGCGATATTCACCACGAACGCGATCTCCAACGGCGAATCATCGGTATTGGTGTACACCCCCGCCCGAGCCCCCTCCAGAATCGTGCTGGCCACAATCCCACCCAGCGAATAACTCAGCAGCCCACACACATTCGGCGAATCCTGCAACGCCTTCACCCCCGCGGCCACCCCCAGCCGCACCGACGTCTCCAACGACGGCCCCCACACATTCGGATCCGGCCCGATCGAAGCAGGCCAATCCGGCTCGAAACACCAGAACTTCTCGGTATCCAACAACTTGGCAACGTCATGCAGCATCCCCGCCGGCGTCCCATCGTCGTTCCGCTGCTCCCCGGTCCCCCGAAGAGTAATGATGTCGATCATGATTCCCCCTCCACGCCGAACCTTTCGACGCCTGCCCCGACGCTAACCACCCCCCACCTGCGAATCCCGAGTAGCCCACTACCCGTTTCGATCGGGCAACCCGCCCACCAGGTCAGTGCACAGCGCAGGGGCGGCCTCGCGGATGCGAGACCGCCCCTGTGGCGGGTGGATCCGGTTGTCAGTGCGGCAGGTCGGCGGCTGTGGCCTCGTCCAGGAGCCAGGTGGTGGACTCGGTGCCGATCGCGCCTGCGGCCGGAATGTCCAGCGGTGAAGCGCCATTCAGTGCCGCGGCCACGGCGGCGGCCTTGGCTTCGCCGCCGACGATGAGCACCACGTGCCGCGATTTGCGGATCGCGGGGAGGGTCAAGGTGATGCGGACTGCCGGGGGCTTGGGGGAGTGGGTTTCGGCTACTACGAGTTCGTGTTCCTCGCGGGTGGCGGCGGTGTGGGGGAACAGGGAATTGATGTGGCCCTCACCGCCCATGCCGAGTAGGTGCAGGTCGAACTGGCCGTGTTCGGCGAGGTAGGCGTGCACGGTGGCGGCGTACTCGCCGGCGGCTTCGAGCGGGTCGGGGTAGTCGCCGCTGGAGGATTCGGTGGGGTGCACGCGGGCCGGGTCGACCGGGACGTGGTCGAGTAGTGCCTGGCGGGCCTGGAGCTCGTTGCGGTCCGGGTCGCCGGTGGGGACGAAACGTTCGTCGCCCCAGAACACGTCGAGGTTGGACCAGTCGATGTCGCCGGGGGCCTCGCGCACCAGTTCCAGCAGTTTGATGCCGGTGCCGCCGCCGGTGAGCACCACCGATGCCGAGCCGCGCAGGCGCTGGGCCTCCACCACCTCGGCGACGAAGCGGGCCGCGGCCGCCGCCACGAGTTCGTCGGTGCCGGAATAGGTTTCGACCGCGGGCTTACTCATAGGTCACCTTCTCGATTCCGGTCAGGGCCTCGGCGTAGATGTCGTCGGCGTCCAGATGCCGCAACTCCTCGGCCA
Source organism: Nocardia sp. JMUB6875 (assembly GCF_041154655.1). Classification (NCBI taxonomy): domain Bacteria; kingdom Bacillati; phylum Actinomycetota; class Actinomycetes; order Mycobacteriales; family Nocardiaceae; genus Nocardia; species Nocardia sp. JMUB6875. Next base: position 31,047 of record NZ_BAAFGR010000066.1, on the reverse strand, counting down.
GGCAGTCCTTGGTCTCGCGCCGAGCCAGCGCGAACCGCTGATCGGGCTCACCGGTGCGGGTCAGCGTCGCGGTGCGCCCGTGCTGGGGGCGCGCGATGGAGATCGACACCGAGCCCCGGTGCATCTCCACCTTCAGCTCGCCGGTGCGCCGCACCACCGGGCAGTCCAGCCGCGCGGCCAACCAGCCCGCCAGCATGTCCAGCGCGGGTTCTTCCTTCAGCCCCGAAATCGTCACCGACTCAACGGGTTCGAACGGCGCCTCATCCAGGGCCGCCGCCAGCAGCGCCCGCCAGTAGGTGACGCGGCTCCACGCCAGATCGGTGTCACCGGGCGCGTAGGACTGCCGCCGTCCCTTGATGGTGGACTGCGGGTCCGGCGCGAAGGTGGCGTCGGTGATGCGCCGCGTCGCCAAGCGGCCCACCGAATCCTTGGACGGGAACTCCGGCGCGCCTCGCGGCCACCACGCCACCACCGGGGTGTCGGGCAGCAGGAACGGGATCACCACACTCGCCTCGTGGGGCACCAGATCCCCTTGCAGCCGAAGCACTATCACCTCGGCCGCCCCGGCATCGCCGCCGACGCGGATCTGTGCGTCCAACCGGGTCGGGGCCATGCGGTCCCCGCGCGCCAGCACTATCACCCGGCACGGGTGCTCGCGGCTGGCGTCATTGGCGGCGTCGATGGCGTCCTCGGCCTCGGAGGAGTCCAGGGTGCACACCACCAGGGTCAGCACCCGCCCCATGGTGACCACGCCATTGGATTCCCGCAGCTGCACAAGACGTTTCGACACCTCGCGGGTGTCGGTATCGGGCATGTCGATGATCACGGTCGCCGCCATTCCCGCCCGCTGCGCGCGAGCATCTCGTCGGCCGATTCCGGACCCCAGCCGCCCGCCTCGTACGGGTCGGGCTTACCGGTCGCGGCCCAGTGGTCGAGCGCGGGATCGAGGATGCGCCAGGACAATTCGACTTCTTCGTTGACCGGGAACAGCGACGGCACCCCGAGCAGCACATCGAGGATGAGCCGCTCGTAGGCCTCGGGGGAGTCCTCGGTGAACGCCTCGCCGTAGCTGAAGTCCATGTTCACATCGCGCACCTCCATCGAGGACCCGGGCACCTTGGACCCGAATCGCATGGTGATGCCCTCATCCGGCTGCACCCGGATGACCAGCGCGTTCTGCCCCAGCTCCTCGGTCATGGTCTGATCGAAGGGCAGATGCGGGGCGCGTTTGAACACCACCGCGATCTCGGTGACGCGCCGCCCCAAGCGTTTTCCGGTGCGCAGATAGAACGGCACCCCCGCCCAGCGGCGGGTCTCCACGGCCAGGGTGATCGCCGCGTAGGTCTCGGTGCGGGAATTGGGGTCGAACCCCTCCTCCTGCAACAAACCCACCACCGGTTCGCTGCCCTGCCAGCCCGCGGTGTACTGCCCGCGCGCGGTCGTCTCGTCCAGCGGCGCAACCAGTTTCGTCGCCGAGAGCACCTTGATCTTCTCGATCTGCAGCTGCTTGGGCTGGAACGAGACCGGCTCTTCCATCGCCGTCAACGCCAGCAGCTGCAGCAGGTGGTTCTGGATGACGTCGCGGGCCGCGCCGATCCCGTCGTAGTAGCCCGCGCGCCCGCCCAGCCCGATGTCCTCGGCCATGGTGATCTGCACGTGGTCCACATAGTTGGCGTTCCAGATCGGGTCCCACAGCTGGTTGGCGAAGCGCAGCGCCAGAATGTTCTGCACCGTCTCCTTGCCCAGATAGTGGTCGATGCGGAACACCGACCGCTCCGGGAACACCGTGTTCACCAGCGCGTTCAGATCCTGGGCGCTCTTCAGGTCGTGACCGAAGGGCTTCTCGATCACCACCCGCCGCCACGGTTCGGGCTGCCCGGCCGGCGCATCCGCGCTCTTGGCCAGCCCGTTCTTGGACAGCTGCTCGAGCACGACCGGGAAGTCGTCGGGCGGAATCGACAGGTAGAAGGCGGTATTGCCGCCCGTCCCGCGATCCCGGTCCAGATCCTTGAGCGTGGTCGCCAGCTTGTGGAAGGCCGCGTCGTCCTCGAATGTGCCGCGGACGAAACGCAATCCCTCCTTCAGCTGCTGCCACACCTCCTCCCGGAACGGCGTCCGTGAGGAGGCGGTCACCGAGTCGTGGACCAGGTTCGCGAAATCCTCGTCGGTCCAGTCCCGGCGCGCGAAGCCGACCAGCGAGAAGCCCGGGGGCAGCAGCCCCCGGTTCGCCAGGTCATAGATGGCTGGCAGCACTTTGCGCCGCGACAGGTCACCGGTTACGCCGAATATCACCACATTGCACGGTCCAGCGATACGCGGAACCCGGCTGTCGCGCTCATCGCGCAGCGGGTTCGGCGTCGCGACCGTGGTCGCCGCGCGAGCCACTGTCAGTTGCCTCCCGCCACCTGCAGCTTTTCGGTGGTGGCCACGAGCAGCTCGTTCCACGAGGCCACGAACTTGTCCACGCCCTCGGTCTCGAGCACACCGAACACGTCATCGAGGTCGATGCCGACCGCGACGAGCCGATCGAAGATCGCCTGCGCCTCGGGCGCCTTGCCGACCGCGAAGTTCGGCACGATCTCGGCGTGGTCGGCGACCGCCTCGAGGGTCTTCTCCGGCAGCGTGTTCACCGTGTCGGGGGCGACCAGCTCGGTCACGTACATGACATCGGAGTACTCCGGGTTCTTCACACCGGTCGAGGCCCACAGCGCGCGCTGCTTGTTCGCGCCGCCGGCCGAGGCCAGCTTGGCGAAGACGTCGGTGTGCTTGCCGCCGTCGAACACGTCCTGGTAGGCGGCATAGGCCAACTGCGCGTTGGCGATTCCGGCCTTGCCGCGCAGTTCGAGGGCCTCCGGGGTGCCGATCGCTTCCAGCCGCTTGTCGATCTCGGTGTCCACACGGGAGACGAAGAACGAGGCGACGGACCGGATCTTGGCCAGGTCGTGCCCGGCGGTGAGCGCATTGCGCAGACCGTCGAGGTAGGCGCCCATGACCGCGATGTAGCGCTTGACCGAGAAGATCAGCGTCACGTTCACACTGATGCCCTCGGAGATCACGCGGGTGATCGCGGGCAGCCCGGCCTCGGTGGCCGGGATCTTGATGAACAGGTTGGGCCGGTCCACGATCTTCCACAGCTCGACCGCCTGCGCGACCGTGCCGTCGGTGTCGAAGGCCAGGCGCGGATCCACCTCGATGGACACCCGGCCGTCGAGGCCCTTGGAGGCGGCGAAGACATCGGCGAACACGTCGCAGGCGGCGCGCACGTCATCGGTGGTGATGGTGCGGATCGCCGAATCCACATCGGCGCCGCGCGCGGCGAGCTCGTTGACCTGCTCGTCGTAGGCGTGGCCCTTGGAGAGGGCGCCCTGGAAGATGGTCGGGTTGGTGGTGACACCGACGACATTGCGAGTATCGATCAGGCCCTTGAGATTTCCGGACTTGATGCGATCACGCGACAGATCGTCCAGCCACACCGAGACCCCGGCGGCCGACAGGGCCGCGGTGTTCGAGTTCTGGGTCATGGAATTTATCCCTTCACCTTGGCAAGCGAGCGGGTGGCAGCGGCGACGACGGCGTCGGCGGTGATGCCGAACTCGCGGAACAGGGTCTTGAAATCGGCCGAGGCACCGAAGTGCTCGATCGAGACGTTCTCACCGGCGTCCCCGGTGAACCGGTGCCACGGCATCGCGATCCCGGCCTCGACCGAGACCCGGGCGCGCACCGCGGGCGGCAGCACCTGATCGCGGTAGGACTGCTCCTGCGCGTCGAACCACTCCACACACGGCATGGACACCACCCGGGTGCCGATACCCTGCGCCTCGAGCGTAGTCCGCGCCTCGACCGCGAGCTGCAGTTCCGAACCGGTGGCGATCAGGATCACCTGCGGTGTGGCGGTGGAGGATTCGGCCAGGATGTAACCGCCCTTGCGGACACCTTCGTAGCTGGTGCCCGCCAGGATCGGCAGATCCTGGCGGGTCAGCGCCAGCGCGGACGGGCCGTCCTGGTGCGGGGGCTCGGAGACCAGGAAGTGCGAATGCCGTTCGGCGCTATCGCGTTCCAGGATGGTGCGCCAGGCGTAGGTGGTCTCGTTGGCGTCGCCGGGGCGGACCACGTTCAGGCCCGGAATCGCCCGGAGGGCGGCGAGATGCTCGATCGGCTGGTGGGTGGGGCCGTCCTCGCCCAGGCCGATGGAGTCGTGGGTCCACACGTAGGTGACCGGGGTGCGCATGAGCGCGCCCAGGCGCACCGCGGGACGCATGTAATCGGAGAACACCAGGAAGGTGCCACCGTAGGGACGGGTCGGTCCGTGCAGGGCGATGCCATTGAGGATCGAGCCCATCGCGTGCTCACGCACACCGAAGTGCAGCGTGCGCCCGTACGGGTTGGCCGACCAGTGGCTGGTGGAGATGGCCTCCGGGCCGAAGCTCGGCGCGCCCGGCATGGTGGTGTTGTTGGATTCCGCGAGGTCGGCCGAACCGCCCCACAGCTCCGGCAGCACCGGCGCCAGCGCCTCGAGCACCTTGCCCGACGCCTTGCGGGTGGCCATGCCCTTGGGGTCGGGCGCGTGGGTCGGCAGCGCCTCGGCCCAGCCCGCGGGCAGCGCCCGCTGCTGCAGGCGATCGAACAGCGCCTTGTTCTCCGGATTGGCCGCGGCCCACGCGTCGAACTGCTCCTGCCAGGCCGCGCGCGCGGACTTGGCGCGATCGGCGACATTGCCGCGCGAGTGCGCGATGACCGCCGGATCGACCTCGAAGCTCTTGTCCGGGTCGAAGCCCAGGATCTTCTTGGTGGCCGCCACCTCCTCGGCGCCCAGCGCGGCACCGTGCGCGGCACCGGTGTTCATCTTCTTCGGGGCCGGGTAGCCGATGATGGTGCGCAGCAGGATGATCGAGGGCTTGTCGGTCACCGACTGCGCCTCGGCGATGGCCGCCTCGATGGCGGTGACGTTCTCGCCGCCCTCGATGGTCTGCACATGCCAGCCGTAGGCGCGGTAGCGCGCCGCGACATCCTCGGTGAAGGCGATGCGGGTGTCGTCCTCGATGGAGATCTTGTTGTCGTCGTAGAAGACGATCAGGTTGCCCAGCTGCTGGGTGCCCGCCAGCGAGGACGCCTCGGAGGTGACGCCCTCCTCCATGTCGCCGTCGGAGGCGATCACGTAGATGAAGTGGTCGAACGCCGACTTGCCCTGCGCCGCCGCGGGATCGAACAGGCCGCGCTCACGCCGCGAGGCCATCGACATGCCGACCGCGGAGGCCAGACCCTGACCCAGCGGGCCGGTGGTGATCTCGACGTGATCGGTGTGGCGGTACTCCGGGTGGCCCGGGGTCAGCGCGCCCCAGGTGCGCAGCGCCTCGAGATCGGAGAGCTCGAGGCCCATGCCCGCCAGGTACAGCTGCACGTACAGGGTCAGGCTGGAGTGCCCGCAGGACAGCACGAAACGGTCGCGGCCCACCCACTCCGGGTCGGTCGGGTCCAGGCGCATGACGCGCTGAAACAGCGTGTACGCCAACGGGGCCAGGCTCATCGCGGTGCCCGGGTGGCCGTTGCCGACCTTCTGCACCGCGTCCGCGGCGAGGATCCGGGCCGTATCGACGGCTCTGGTGTCCAGATCGGTCCAGTCGGCGGGGTGGTTCGGCTGAGTGAGCGCGCGGATGTCGTCTGTGACTGACACGACCGAGGTTCTCCTGACGTTCTCGTCAACGATGCGGTTGTGGGCGGCGGGATGTTTCGCTGCGGTTGATCCGTGATGCGCCGCGTTCAGTTGGGGGCACGTGGCGCACCGATCTACGTCCACCCTAAAGGTCGGCGTTTCTTGCTCATACGGGAACCCGGATTCACCGGCGGATGTGTCGCTGGATAGATGTCGCGCGCCCACCTGATCGTGACTACCCCGTGAACGCATCGCGAACCGGACTCGGCGCGCGTCACAGGTGGACCTGGTCGGGAGCAGGGTCGCCGACGGTCTACCATGCTCTGTAGTAGTGGCCGCGCCGCACAGGACTGTGTCTCGGGAACGGCAGAGCGCGCTGCTAGTTCCAGACCGGATCAGAATGCACGGCGTGCGAGGAGAAACAGTGCGGATTGGGCAACAGCCGGGTGGCGCTCACGGCTCCTCCGGGGCGGTGCTCGCCGAGCGTGTCACGGGCAGCGGCCCGCTGTCGGCGGCGACCAGGCGGGTGCTCGCCTACATCGCGCTCACCAAGCCCCGCGTCATCGAGTTGCTGCTCGTCGCAACGATTCCCACCATGCTGCTGGCCTCGCGCGGCGAGGTGAAGATCGGGCTCATCCTGGCCACCCTGTTCGGCGGCTGGATGGGCGCGGCGAGCGCGAACACGCTCAACTGTGTCGCCGACGCCGATATCGACAAGGTGATGAAGCGGACCTCCAAGCGTCCGCTCGCCCGCGAAGCGGTGCCCACCCGCAACGCCTTCGTCTTCGGCGTCACCCTCGGCCTGGCGTCGTTCGCCTGGCTGTGGTGGCAGGCCAACCTGCTCTCGGGCGCACTCGTCGTAGCGACGATCCTGTTCTACGTCTTCGTCTACACCCTCGGCCTCAAGCGCCGCACTTCCCAGAACGTCGTCTGGGGCGGCGCGGCCGGCTGCATGCCCGTGCTCGTGGGCTGGTCCGCGGTCACCGGCACCATCGGCTGGCCCTCGATCGTGCTGTTCCTGGTCATCTTCTTCTGGACTCCGCCCCACACCTGGGCACTGGCCATGCGCTACAAGGAGGACTACAAGGCCGCGGGCGTCCCCATGCTCCCGGTCGTGGCCACCGAGGAGACGGTCACCAAACAGATCGTCCTCTACACCTGGGCCACCGTCCTGGCCACCCTCGCCCTCGTCCCCGCCGCCGGCGTCATCTACGCCGCCGTCGCCCTCGTGGCAGGCGCCTGGTTCCTGCTGATGGCCCACCAGCTCTACTCCGGCGTCCGCAAGGGCGAATCGGTCAAGCCGCTGCGCCTGTTCCTCCAGTCGAACAACTACCTGGCGGTCGTCTTCTGCGGCCTGGCCGTCGACTCCGTCCTCGGCTGGAACTCCCTCGGCCACACCCTCTTCGGCTGGGCCTGACGACCGTTCGGTCCTGCCGCCGCGACCGGCCGCTGGTAGGACTGATGGTCGATGACGAAGTACAACGTTCTTCTCGACGCGGACACCGAAACCGCCGCAAAAGCCTTGGCGCAGGCCAGCACCCAGGAGCGGTGGTGGGGCTGGGGTCAGAATCAATGCGACATGTTCGCGCAGTCCCATCCATGGTCCGAGGCCAGGAACTTCCTCACTGATCCACGCCTGCGGTTGCGTGTCGCCCACGCCCGCGTTCTGCGCGGGGAAGACCTGGCCGGACAGGACCTTTCAGCCGAGGAGCCCGCCGATCGGTGGTCCTGGGAAGCCGGGCACTGGTCGGTTCCCCTGGCGTTGCAACCGTGGGAGGCGGCGCACTGGCAGCCCGACCTGCTCACCCGGCTGTTTTCCGCCCGAGCGCGGCGAGTTTCCATTACCGGTGGCGGCCTCGGCATTTCACGGCTGGACCGGGAGGGTCGAGGAGCTCGAGGAAGACGAACTCTCGGACTGGATCCCCTCGGTCACGGTCGTGCGCGGCAACGCGGAAGAGGCCATCGCCCACCAGGTCGCGGTCGGCGGATGCGGGCACGCGACGGCTTCCGTGCGGGCTGCGGTCGTCGAGTTCACCAGCGCCTACCCCGCGCTGCTCAGAATCTTCGGCGGGGATGCCGCCTATGGCGGGGTTTCGGAAGCTCGCGGCCGACTCGCACTGTGGCGGCTGTTGCGCGTGCTGGCCGGTTCGACGGACCCGGTCGACGTGGGTGGATTCGTCGCCCGCATCCGCTGCGTCACCTGGCAGGACCCGTGCGACGAGATCTGGTACCTGCATCTGGCGATCGAAGATCCCGACTGCGGCATGACGTGGGTGCTGGACGGGCAGGATTTCGACTGAACGGTCGTGTCGATTTCGTGGAGCGCCGTTCGATGACTGGGTGAGGGTGGAAATGCCGCCCGGTTGTTCGAGAGGAACGCGTCATGCCGAAACTTCGTGTCCACAACTTCTGCGTCTCGTTGGATGGATTCGGGGCGGGACCCGATCAAGGGCCCGACGCGCCGCTGGGGGTCGGGGGAGAACGGCTGCACGACTGGGTCTTCCGCACCCGCTACGCCCTGGCGATGAGCGGGGCGGAGGGTGGTGAGGTCGGGGCCGACAATGATCTGCTCGCGGCGGGGGACATGGGGATCGGCGCGACCATCATGGGGCGCAATATGTTCGGGCCCGTGCGCGGCGAATGGCCGGACGAATCGTGGACCGGATGGTGGGGCGACAATCCGCCCTACCACCACGACACCTTCGTAATGACCCACCACGCTCGTGCGTCGGTGACCATGCAGGGCGGCACCACTTTTCATTTCGTCAGCGACACGCCGGAGGCGGTGCTGAAGCGCGCCTTCGATGCAGCCGGGGGCCTCGACGTCCGGCTCGCGGGCGGAGCGGGAACGATTCGCCAATTCCTCGCGGCGGGGCTGGTCGACGAGATGCATGTGGCGATCGTGCCGATCCTGCTGGGATCGGGCGAGCGGTTGTTCGAGGATCTCGGCACGCTGCCCGGGTACCGGGTTTCCGACATGCTCAGCACGAAGGCTGTCACGCACGTCTGGATGACCAGGAGCTGAGCCGGTCAGTCGCCGATCGATCTGATGGCCTCGGTGACCGCGGCCAAGGCCAGCAGGCGCACGATGTCGACGTCGGTGCTGACCTCGCCGGTGGCGGCGGCGATGAAACCATCGCCGTCGAAACGGGTGTGGGGTGGGGTCAGGGCACGCGAGAGTCCGTCGTGCGCACCCTGTGCGACGATTCGGCAGCCGATCTTGTCCAGTCGGGCGTTGGTGATCACCGCTCCGATCGTGGTGTGGGTGCGCGAGCTGGTGAATTCGAAGGGGTGCTGCAGTAGCGCCAGCGCGTCGAAGGCGATCTCCGCGGTCCCGTGATCGATGTCGCCGAAGGCGTTCACCGCGCACACGGCTGCGACGACTACCTTACCCAATCGCTTTTCGGCATAACCGATCCCACCAGGTATTCGCCCGTCCGGCCCTCGCCAATGCCCGACATACGCGCCGGCGCCCGCGCCGACCCGGCCCTGTAACACCTGCTCCCCGCTGCTCGCTTGCGCCGCCGCATATCCCTGCTCGGCACCCGGCCGGGCCTTGGAATCCCCGGCGCCCAAATCGAAGAGGGCCAGGGTGGGGACGATCGGCACCCGTCCGCCCGGTGTCGGCACCCCGCGCCCCTGCTCCTCGAGATAGCGCATCACCCCGTCCGCGCTGGCCAGCCCGAACGCCGAACCTCCGGTCAGCACAATGGCATCCACGGTGGTCACGGTCTTGTCGGGTGCCAGCGCATCCAGTTCCCGGCTCGCGGGCGCTCCGCCTCGAACCTCACAGGAGGCGGTCGTCCCCTCGGGCAACACCAGCACGGTGGTTCCGGTCTCCCCAACCGAATCGGTCCAGTGTCCCACCCGCACCCCGCCGACACCGATCCCCATAGCGCACCTCCGAGTCTCACGTGATCCACACCGGCCCAGCGCCTTTCGTCTGATCATCCCACCCGCCCGGTCAGCCGAGCTGTGAGATATCCCCCAGCCGAGGAAGCGTCGATCACCGGAAAACCGGTGTCCGGCTGGCAGGATGGCGGCATGGAGCGGGTGCTTGGGATCGGTGGATACTTCCTGCGGGCCGCGGACCCGGAGGCGTTGAGCGCGTGGTACCGCGATTGCCTGGGATTGGATGCGGACGCGCACGGCCTGTGGTTTCAGGAGGCCGGGCCGACCGTGTTCGCGACCTTCGAAGCCGACACGGACTACTTCGGTTCGCGTGCACAGCAGACCATGCTCAACTTCCGGGTGCGCGACCTGGACGCGATGCTCGCGCAACTGCGTGCGAAGGGCGCGGATGTCGCCGAGGAGACCCAGGACATGGAGGGTGTAGGCCGCTTCGGCTGGGTCACCGACCCCGCCGGCAACCGCATCGAACTGTGGCAACCCGCGTAATCCCTACCCCGTGAGAATGCGCTGGTGGACACGTCTTCTCGACGTTTAGCGCCACCAGTGCATTCTCGCCGCCGGGGCTAGGCCAGGAGCTCGCGGAGTTTGGCGGCGAAGGGTTCGGGTTGGCCGGGGTAGCCGGAGTCGGGGCCGGTGAAGCCGCCGTGGTGGCTGGGGAAGATTACCGGGGTTGAGCCCAGTAGGGCGGCGGTGGCTTCGGCGGTGCGGGCGGTGAGGGTGCCCGCGGATTCCTCGCCGACGGCGATGAGGATGCGGGTGGGGGCCGCTTGCAGGGCGGCGATGTCGGGGGAGTAGGCGGTGACGGCGTCGGAGAGGTCGGACAGCAGGGGGTCGTCGCGGGTGCCGTCGTCCTCGGTCGGCATGCCGAACATCGCGGGGTCGGCGGGTGGCTGGGCGAAGTAGGCGTCGGTGAATTCGCCGCGCCATGAGGTGAGCGCGATGAAGGCGGCCATACCGGCGAAAGAGCCCTTGGCCCGGTAGGCCTCGCGGACACCCTCCTGGGCGCGCACGGCCGCGGCCGCGTCGGGCAGGACGCCGAGGATCGGGGGCTCGTGCGCGACCAGGGTCGAGATGTCGCCGGGGTGCGCGGCTACCAAGGCGAGCGCGGTGACAGCGCCGCCGCTGCTGGCGAACAGGTCGACCGGGCCCAGATCCAGCGCGGTGAGCAGGGTGTGCACGTCCTCGGCCTGGACGGTCGGGGAGTTGTCGGTGCGGCCGTCCTTGCGGATGCTGCGGCCCAGCCCGCGCGGATCGTAGGTGATGACCGTGCGATCCGGGAAATACGAAGCGAGCGTGGCGAATCCGGCCGCGGTCATCGGCTGGCCGATCATCAGCAGCGGGCGATGCGCACTGTCGGCGGGCGCGGGACCCAGCAGATCGTAGGCCAGGTCGACATCGGGGGTTTCGAGGATGTGTTCGCTCATAGTCTTGTAGACGGTACGGCGCACCCGAATTCATCGATGGAATCTGTGACACCATGTCGGGGGGACGATCGAACCGATGGGGGAGACCGTGGCACAGCGCATTCGCGGCAAGATGGCCGTCGCCGGGCTGTGCGCGCTGCTCCTCGCGGCGGCCGGTTGCGGTGGTGACCCGGGCCCGACCGTGCCCCGCACGCCGCCCGCCGGTGCGGTCATCACCCTCGACGGCGCGGTCTACGGACGCCCGATCGTGGTGGGCGACACCGTCATCGCCGCCACCGAGAACGATTCGGTCTACGCCGTCACCGGCGACACCGTCCGCTGGCGCACCCATCTATCCGAGCCCATGCCCGGATCGGCACTGCCCTGCGGCAATATCGACCCCGTCGGCATCACCGGCAGCCCCGCCTACGACCCCGCCGCCCACCGCGTCTACGTGATCGCCGAATCCAGCGGCGCGCACAAAACCCTCTACGGCCTCGACTCCGAGACCGGCGCGGTCACCCTGCGGGTGCCGGTCGACCCGCCCTTCGGCGACCCGCCCGCCTACCTGCAACGCCCCGCCCTCACCTTCCGCGACGGCCGCGTCTACGCCGCCTTCGGCGGCAACTACGGCGACTGCGGCACCTACACCGGAGCCGTTGCGGCCGTGGACATTTCCACCAGCGCCGTCGCCTGGTACCGGGCCTCGACCAGCGGCCGCGGCGGCATCTGGGCGCCCGGCCCACCCGCGGAAATCAATGGCCTGCTGTTCTATTCGGTCGGCAACGGCAACGCCGAACCCGGATCCGCCTACGACGACACCGATTCCGTCATCGCCCTGACCCCCGACCTGCGCCGCACCGACTACTTCGCACCCGCGACCTGGGCGCAGGACAACGAAGCCGACAAGGACCTGGGCACCATGAACCCGGCCGCGGTCAACGGCTACCTCGTCATGGCCGGGAAATCCGGCGACGGCCATATCCTGGATCCCGCACACCTGGGTGGAATCTCCTCCAGGACACCGGCTTTCACCGGATGCCGCGCCTTCGGTGCTGCGGCCGTGGACCACGATGTCGCCTATCTGCCGTGCGCCAACGGCACCACCGCGATTCGCGTCACCGCCACCGGCGCGGCCACCGTGCTCTGGCACGCCGGCGTCCCCGCCAACGGCCCGCCGCTGATCGCCGCCAACCGGATCTGGGCCACCGACTGGCACCGCAACACCCTCTACGCCCTCGACCCCGCGACCGGAAATGTCCTGGCCCAGTACGGAACCGAGGAACTCCCGCACTTCGCCACACCCGCGCTCGTCAACGACTCCCTCGTGCTCGGCACCATGACCGGCATCGAGTACATCGCACTGCCCTAGCCGCGCACCGCTCTAGCCGCGCATCGCCCTAGCAGGGCACTGCCGCGGCCCGGCACTGCCGTAGTCCCGCACCCAGTTTCGGCGCGGGGGGGGGCGGTCAGTTGCACGGCTGCAGCGGGAAGCAGGCGGGCGGAATCGTGGTGCGCGGGAACGTCGGATCGGTGGTGTGGGTCGTCGTCGTGGTCGTCTCCACCACCACCGGACCGTTCTGTCGATCCTTGCTCGGAGTCCGGGAGGTATGGCCCGTGCACGCGATAGCGATGACCAGGATGATCGCCGCCAGAATCAGCCCGCCGATGATCGGGACATCCTTGCGCCGCCGCTGCCCGGTCCCGCGCGTCGACTGCCGATTGGACCACAGCGGAAACCCGCTCCCCGGCTGCTGCCCCTGTTGTTGCCGCTGCTCCGGCGGCGCGAAACCACCCGGCGCGGACGCAGATTGGGGACCGGGACCGAATCCCGGCGCAGGCGCCGATTGGGGTCCAGGAACAAATCCCGGCGCGGGCGGACGCGGCGGCTGCCCGCCCGGCGCGGCAGCGGGCTGCGGGGGCCGCATACCCGGCACGGGCGTCGGCGGCGGGACACTGCGGCCCGGACCCTGCGGGGCCCCGGCCTGCGGGTGCGGGGCCTGCCCGACCGGGGGCATGCCGGTGACCGCGGAATAGGCCGCCGCGGCCTCGGCGGCCGACGCCGCCGCGGGAATCGCGGACTGGGCGGTCGCCCCCGCCCGCCCCGACGGCACAGCGGGGCCCTGCGGCACCACGACCGGACGGCCTTCGCCGCCCGGCCCGGCCGCACCGGGACGACCCTGCCCGCCACCGGTTTCCGACCCCTGCCCGGCAGGATCCTGTTTGCCTGAATCATCCGGTCCCTCGGCCGGATACGTCGTCGGCACCGACGGCACCATCACCTCGGTCGCCCGGGTCGCGAACGGCAGCGGTGCGTCCCGCGCCGAGTCCGGCACCGGGAACCCCTCGGCCACCAGATCGGAATAGGTTGCCGCGGCGGCGAACCCGAGCGCCCCGAGCGCCTGCCCGACCTGCGCGGCATCCCACGACGGCGCGGCCCCCTCGGCCAGCTTGGTGAAATACGCCCGCAGCGAGGACGGCCCGTCCCCGATCAGCACATCGATCCCGGCCGGCAGCGCGCCCTTCTCCAGCTTCACCCGCGAACCCAGTTGCGGCACCAGCAACACCAGCCCGCTGACCGGCACATGCTCACGCCCGGGCGCGGAGCGCAACTGCATCGCCAGATCCACCGTCTGCCGCCGCACCCGCTCGAGCGGATCGGCGTCGCCGTCGAGCGGCGCGGGTTTGCCGTCGACGGTCCAGGGCTGGTCCTGCGCGCACGACAGCGTTCCGGTGACCCGCTCGGCGAAGCCGTGCACGCCCACCACCACGCAGGTCTGCGGCGTCCACACCACCACGTCGGCGTCCTGGCACTGCACCACCGCGATCCCGGGCACGGCGTGCGGCCCGCTCCAGGATTTGAGCCAGTTCACCACGGTGCGTTCGGTGCTCGACAGCCGCGACGGGTCGTCGTTACGGACCTTCACCAACATCCCAGACCACCTCTGACCGATGCCTCTACCTGCCGGCCGCCCGAACCCTACGCCGCGACCACCATACGGGGTCGCGGCGTCCTCGCGTGGCCGAAAATGTTCGGTCCGGGCGAATCGTCTTGCGCGGCAGCATGATCATTCTGCACGGGTCGGGAAACTCTCGTGCTCGCAGGGGCTTCCCCGGAAACCCCTGTTCGGGATCGCCCGCCCGGTCAGCTGTCCATGTGACCGACATACCCGTCAGGACGGACAAATACCCGCGTGTTGCGGGCGGCGTCGTAGGCGCGTCGCGCATACCCCTCGGTATCGACGAATTCGGCCGCACCCGATGCCGATTCCGCCGCGAGCACCCGGACGATCTTCGAGTCCGCACCCTCGAACGTGAGCTCGGTGGCGTGCGGACCGCGGAACAGCTCGAACAACCGCACGGTCCTGCCGTTCGCGTCGGTGAGCGGAGCGTCGGGTGCGCGGTCGCCGACCCGCAATCCGGTCGCGGTGTCGGCGGGATCCCGGTAGCTGATGTCGAGCTGATGGGTGCCTTCCCGATCCATCGCGTCCGGGTTGCCCTTGACGGTCTTGTCGAGCAGTGCCGTGCTCAACCCGAGTACCCGGGCGGCGACGCCGCGCCGCTCGGTCTCGTAGCTGTCGAGCAGCGCCTCGCTCGCGGGCCCCGGATTCCGCAGCGCGGCTTCGAGTTTCCACCCCAGATTGTGGGCGTCCTGCACCCCGGTGTTGAGACCCTGCCCGCCGGTCGGCGGATGCACGTGCGCGGCGTCCCCGGCCAGGAACACCCGCCCGACCCGATACCGCTGCGCGAGCCGCACATTCGGCCGCCACACCGTCGACCAGCTCAGCTCCGACAGCACGATGTCGTGGCGGCGGGAGCGGCGGGTGACGTAATCCTGCAGCACCGCCAGATCGGTGCCGGAGTCGGCGTCCAGGCCAGTGGCGAACTGGAACTTCCGCCCACCCGGCAGCGGCATCAACGCGATTCCGTCCATGGGCGCGGACGAATCGGAGAACCAGTACCCGACCGAGTGGTCGAGGACATCGGCGCGGACATCGCCGAGCAGCATGCGGATCGACTCGTCGGTGTTGCCCTCGAACGCGATGGCCAGCGCCTTGCGCACCGTGCTGCGCCCGCCGTCCGCGCCGACCAGATAGTCCACGCGCACGCGCTCCCGCACCCCGGCCCGCTCGAGGACCGCGGTCACCCCGTCCTCGTCGCCGTCGAATTCCACCAGCGCCGTGCCCAATTCGACCCGCACCCCGAATTCGGCCAGCCGCTCGCGCAACACGCGCTCGGTGTCGGCTTGGGCCAGCACCCACGGATTCGGGTGCGGCACCTCGGCGGTGGGCTCGCGCCACTGGCTCATCCGCCGCTCCATCACGAACTGCCCGTCCACATGGATCAGCAGCGGCGCCTGCGGCGCACCCTGGGCCAGCACCGCGTCGAGCACGCCGAGGTCCTCGAACACCTCGAGGGTGCGCGGCTGGATGCCGTCCCCGCGCGAACCGGCGAAGAACTCCTCGGCCTTGTCGATGATGCGCACCGCGAGGCCGCGCCGGGCCAGATCGATGGCGAGGGTGAGTCCGGTCGGCCCGGCTCCCGCGACGAGGACCTGCGTGTTCATGGCGACTCCCGAAAATGAATATTGATTCAGTGAATGTAGATTCAGTATTCGGGGTGGTACGTTCCGCTGTCAAGAGGAGGTGGAAGGTGGCAGCCAACCCGGGTGCGAAAGCCCAGCGCCGCAGCGAGAAATCGGCCGAGACCGAGCAGGCGCTCAAGCATGCCGCGCATCGGCTGTTCGCCGAACGCGGCTACCTCAACACCAAGATCACCGACATCACCGCCGCCGCCGGCCGCGCCGCGGGCTCGTTCTACAACCACTTCGCCAGCAAGGAGGAATTGCTGTCGGCGTTGCTGAAAGACCTTGCCGACGAAAGCGATACCTCCGCCGAGGACCCGGCGCACATCGCCGATTTCACTGATCCGGCATCGGTGCGCTACCACGTCGCGGCCTACTGGCACTTCGGCCGCCGCAACTGGCCGGTGCTGCGCGCGGTGAGCCAGGCCGCCCTGGTCAACGACGACTTCGCCCGCATCGCAGCACGATTCGCCACCGAGCAGCGCGAGGAAGTGGCCGACCACCTCGACGGATTCGGCCCCGCCGGGCTGCGCCTCCCGGGTCCGCCCGAGGTCAGCCTGGCCCTGATGTTCCAGTCCGCGACCGGGCTGTTGCAGGCGGTCGAGGAGGGCGGCATGCAGATGACCGACGAGCAGGCCATCGACGCCCTCACCCGATTCGTCTACCGTGGCCTCACCGGGCGCGACATCGACTGACGAAAAAGCCGGTGCCCGAAACTATTCGGGCACCGGCGGGCCTGTCAGGGCGCCAGAACGATTTCCTTCAGGGCACCAGCACGATCGAACCGGTGGTCTTGCGGCCCTCCAGATCCCGGTGCGCCTGTTCGGCATCGGCGAGCGCGTAGCTGCCGCCGATCCGGATGTGCAGGGTGCCGTCGGCGATGGCGTTCATGATGTCGTTTGCGCGCCACAGCAATTCGGCCCGATCCCGGGTATAGTGCACCAGCGTCGGCCGCGTCACGAACAGCGACCCCAGCGGATTGAGCCGCTGCAGATCGAACGGCGGCACCGGTCCGCTGGCCCCGCCGAACAACGCCACCATGCCGCGCACCCGCGTCGCGGCCAGACTCGCCTCGAAGGTGGACGCCCCGACCCCGTCGTAGGCCGCGGCCACGCCCACACCACCGGTGAGTTCCCGTACCCGCCCGGCGATATCGTCGTCGTAGCGCAGCACCTCCGAGGCGCCGGCATCGCGCGAGAGCTTCTCCTTGTCGTCGGTGGAGACCGTGGTGATCACCCGGACCCCGCGCGCCGAGAGCAACTGCGTCAGGATCAGCCCGACCCCGCCCGCGCCCGCGTGCACCAGCACCGCCTCACCCGGCTGCGGCTTGTAGATCGACTCGATCAGATAGTGCGCGGTCATGCCCTGCAGCAGCGCCGAGGCCGCGGTCGCCGCGTTCACCCCGTCGGGCACCGGAATCGCCACGGCCGCAGGCACCACCACCTGCTCGGCGTAACTGCCCGGCGCGGCTGCCCACGCCACCCGATCGCCCACCGAGAACTCGGTGACCTCGGGCCCGACCGCGGTGACCACGCCGCTACCTTCCGAGCCCGGGATGTAGGGCACCGGCGTCGGGTACCGGCCGGTCCGAATGTAGGTGTCGATGAAGTTGATTCCGGCGGCCTCGGTCCGCACCAGCAGCTGCCCGGCCCCGACCTGCGGGTCCGGCACCTCCACGTATCGCAGGACTTCGGGACCGCCGTGCTCGGAAACCTGGATGGCGCGCATGTTTCCCTTCTTACACCCTCGCGCCCGCGCTGTATCCGGCGGCGCATCCGGTGTGAGATGTGCGGCGCTTCATAGACCCTGGATTACCCGTGGGTAAACTGCCTCCCATGAGCGCTACTGCCGCCCCGGCATCCGAGAAAGTCTCGCCGTCCGTCGTGGATTCCGTGAAGGGATTCGTGGCCGAGCACGGCGGTTCCGCGACCGCGGTGCTGCAGCCCATCGGCCGCGTCGGCGTCCGCGTCACCCTGGTCGGCGCCGACGGCGTCATGGGCGACCGCGTCGTGGGTTCGCTGGCCGCGGCCAAGGCCCTCGTCGAGACCGTCGACGGGCTGGCCGAGACCGAGGAATGGGATCGCGAGCTCATCTCCAAGGTCACCCCCGCGCAGGGCCACTGGGCCAAGATGGCAGGCTGGGTCGCGCATCAGAAGCGATTCCCCAAGGCGCGCAACGAGAAGTGACCGCGCCCGCAGCAGGCGGGGGCGGAAAGGACCGGATCGACGTGTCAGGGCGCGTGACCAAACAAGCGCAGCTCCGTTCGGCGCTGACCACCCTGTGCGCGAACCTGCGTCCCGGCGAGATGCTGCCCAGCGAACGCCAGTTGTGCGACGACTACCGCGTCAGCCGCATGACCGTGCGCGAGGTGCTGGGCCAGCTCGAATCCGAGGGCGTCATCACCCGCATCCCGGGCAAGGGCACCTTCGTGGCCGAGCGGGTCGCCCGCTCGCGCCTGCACATGGCCTCGTTCTCCGATGACATGCGCCGCCTGGGCCGCACCCCCTCCACCGTGGTGCTGCACACCGATTTCGCGGTCCCGCCCCCGGCGTCGGTGACCGCGCTCGGAATTCCCGCCAATACCAAGGCGATTCACCTGGTCCGGCTGCGCCTGGCCGACGGGCTGCCCATGTCCATCGACGACGGCTGGTACCGGGCGGATCTGCTGCCGGAACTGCTCGATCACGACCTGACGCAGTCGCTGTACGCGCTGTTCGCCCGCGAATACGGCTGCCCCATCGACCGCGCCGAGCAGAGCGTGCGCGCGGTGGCCGCCGACGAACGGCACGCGGGCTGGCTGGGCACCGAAACCGGTTCTCCGCTATTGGCTTTCGACCGCATCTCGTATTCGCGTGATCGCGCCGTCGAGCACGCGCAGTCCTGGTACCGCGCCGACCGGTACCAGGTGTACATGACCGTCTCGGCCGAAGACGGCTAGCGCCGCAACAGCTTCGGGCTACAAGATCCGCGAAACGATTGAGCCGCCGCCCGATTGGGGCGGCGGCTCGATTCGTCTTACCCGACGGGTCACATGGAGAACAGCACCGAACCGGTGGTGACCGGCCCGCTCACGGTGTTCTTCGCCGAGCCCGGCGCGCTGTCCATGACCACGACCGGCACGGCCGCGCTCAGGCCCAGGCGGCGAACGGCGTTGGGGGAGAAGGTGATCAGCGGATCACCGGCGCTGACCTTATCGCCCTCGGCGGCCTTCACCTCGAAGATGTCGGACTTGCCGACGGTGTCGATGCCGACGTGCAGCAGCACGCCGGTGCCGTCGTCGGTGACGATGACCGCCGCGTGCGGGTGCAGCTTCACGATCGACCCGCTGACCGGGGCGACCACCGTGGTGGCGGCATCGGTGTCGAGCGGTTCGATGGCCACGCCCGCCCCGACCATCTCCGCGGAGAAGACCGGATCGGGGACCTCGGACATGGGCATGGCGACGCCGTCCAGCGGCGCGAGAATCTCGATGCTCATGGCGCTCAGAGCATGTCGTTGATGTCTTCGGCCAGGGCGTCGGCCGTGGGCCCGACCACAACCTGCACCGCGGCACCCGCCTTGACGACACCGTGCGCGCCGGCCGCCTTCAGGGCCTTCTCGTCGACCTTGCTCGCGTCCTTGATCTCGCAGCGCAGGCGGGTGATACAGCCCTCCACCTCGATGATGTTGTCGAGACCACCCAGGCCCTCAACGATTTGATTCGCTTTCGACATGATTTCCTCCGAGCGTGTCGAGTAGACAAAACTGGTTATAACCAGTATATGTCTGGTTATAACCAGTCACGGTAACTGACGCTGAACAGTACGCGTGACTCCATTCACAGACTGAGGACCACCATGGCCGATGCCGTCGAGAGCTCCCGTAAGAAGCTCGATCTATCCGGACTGCAGAAGCTCGGCCGCAGCTTGATGCTGCCGATCGCCACGCTACCCGCTGCTGGACTGTTGCTGCGACTAGGACAGGACGACATGCTCGGCCGCTGGTCGGCAATGAAGACCGTCGCCGACGTCCTCGCGGGCGCGGGCGGCGCACTCATCGACAACCTGCCCCTGCTCTTCGCCGTCGGCATCGCCATCGGCTGGGCCAAGAAGGCCGACGGCTCCACCGCACTCGCGGCCGTCGTCGGCTACCTCGCCTTCACCGGCGTGCTCAAGGCCATGTCGCCGGTCGTGCTCTCGGGCAAGACGGACGCGAAAGGCGCTCAGGCGCTGGTGAACTTCGGTGTCCTCGGCGGCATCGTGATCGGCCTGACCGCCGCGTACCTGTGGCAGCGCTTCCACCGCACCCAGCTGCCCGACTACCTCGGCTTCTTCTCGGGCCGGCGCCTGGTGCCGATCCTGACCGCCTGCGCGGCCGTGGTGCTCGGCGTGGTCATGTCGTTCATCTACCCGGCCTTCAACTCCGGGCTGACCTCGCTGGGCAATTTCGTCGCCGACAACTCGGTCGTCGGTGGCGGCATCTTCGGATTCGCCAACCGGATGCTGTTGCCACTGGGCCTGCACCACATCATCAACTCCGTGGTCTGGTTCGTGCTGGGCGACTACAGCACCGGCGGGCAGACCTACCACGGTGACATCGCCATGTTCCTGCACGGCGACCCGCACGCGGGCACCTTCATGACCGGCTTCTTCCCGATCATGATGTTCGGCCTGCCCGCGGCCGCGCTGGCCATCTGGCGCCACGCCAAGCCGGAGAACAAGAAGATGATCGGCGGTATCATGCTGTCGACCGGCCTGACCGCGTTCCTGACCGGTATCACCGAGCCGCTGGAGTTCTCGTTCATCTTCGTGGCTTGGCCGCTGCTGCTGATCCACGCGATCTTCACGGGCTCTTCGCTGGCGCTGACCAACGCGCTCGGTATCCACGACGGATTCACCTTCTCCGCGGGCGCCATCGACTACCTGCTCAACTTCGGCAAGGCGACCCACCCGCTGCTGCTCATCCCGATCGGCCTCGGCTACGCCGCCCTGTACTACGTCACCTTCAGCTTCATCATCAAGCGCTGGAACCTGAAGACCCCCGGTCGCGAGGACGATGAGGCGGAAACCGAAAAGGAGAATGTCGCAGCATGATCACACGCACCGCCGTCGTTGCGTCCAAGACCGGCCTGCACGCCCGACCCGCGGCCCTGTTCGCCAAGGCCGCCGGGGAAGCCGGTGTCCCCGTGCAGATCTCGGTGGACGGCAAGGATCCCATCGCCGCCAACAGCCTGCTGCAGGTGATGACCCTCGGCGCCAAGCAGGGCGACACCGTCACCCTGCACGCCGAGGACGGGTCCGAGGCGGCCCTGGATAAGCTGGTCGAGATGCTGGAGACAGATCTTGACGCGTGAGGTGCGCGGTGTCGCCGCCGCTCCCGGGATCGCCGTCGGTTCGGTCAAGTGGCTGGCGCCCGCGCCGGTCACCAGCCCGAACGATGCGCCCGGGAGCGACGTCGAGGCCGAAATCGCCCGCGCGGAAGCAGCTTTCGAAACGGTCGCCGCGCGGTACTCGGCCCAGGCGCTCGATGCCAAGGGGCCCGCGGCCGACATCCTGTTCATGACCTCGGCGCTGGCCGCCGATCCGGCGCTGCTGGATCAGGTGCGCGCCGAGATCCGGGGCGGAACGCCGACCGCGCACGCGGTCACCGAGGCGGTCGCGCACTTCGGGGCGCAGCTCGCGGCACTCGGCGGCATGATGGCCGAGCGGGCCTCGGACCTGAAGGACGTGGGCCAGCGCGTGGTGGCCGAGCTGCTGGGGGTGGAGCCGCCCGGAATTCCGGACAGCGCAACGCCTTTCGTGCTCGCCGCGCATGACCTGGCGCCCGCCGATACCGCGACGCTGGATCCGGCGAAGGTGATCGGGCTGCTGACCGTGGCGGGTGGACCGACCTCGCACACCGCGATTCTGGCCAAGGCCCTGGGGATTCCGGCCATTGTGGCCGCCCCGGACGCGGTGGGGATCGCCGAGGATACCGAGGTGGTGCTCGATGGCACGTCCGGTGTCGTCGAGATCGAGCCCACCGCGGCGCGGCGCGAGGAAGTTCTTGCGATCCGCGCGCGGCAGGCGGACGCGCCGACCGGCCCGGGCCGCACCGCCGACGGGCACGCGGTGCCGCTGCTGGCGAATGTCGGCTCGGCCGCCGATGCCGCGCTCGCGGTCGAACTCGGGGCCGAGGGCGTCGGCCTGTTCCGGACCGAATTCCTGTTCCTGGACCGCAAATCGGCCCCCACGGTCGCCGAGCAGACGGACCAGTACGCCGAGATCTTCCGAGTCATGGGCGACCGTCCCGTCACGGTCCGCACCCTGGACGCCGGATCGGACAAGCCGCTGCCGTTCCTGAATCTGCCGGCTGAGGAGAACCCGGCGCTGGGAGTGCGCGGCCTGCGGTTGAGCAGCGTCGATGAGGGGGCGCTGCTCGACCAGCTTTCCGCCATCGCGGCCGCCGCCAAGCAGACCGGCACGCCGGTCAAGGTCATGGCCCCGATGGTCGCGACCGCCGAGGAGGCCGGATACTTCGCCGCCCGCGCCACCGAGGCCGGGCTCGAGACGCGCGGTGTCATGGTCGAGATCCCGGCCGCCGCACTGCGTTCCGGGCAACTGGGCGCCGAGGTCGACTTCTTCTCCATCGGCACCAACGACCTGTCGCAGTACCTGTTCGGCGCGGACCGCATGTCGTCCTCGCTGGCGGCGCTGCACAATCCGTGGCAGCCCGCGCTCGCGGCGGCCATCGCCATGGCGGTCACCGGGGCGAGCACCCACGGGGTCAAGGTCGGGGTGTGCGGCGAATCCGCCTCCAATCCCGAATTCGCCTGTGTGCTGGTCGGTCTGGGCGTCGAGACGCTGTCGATGGCGCCGCGGTCCCTGGCCGGGGTGCGGGCGCGGCTGGCCGAGGTCACCCTGGAACAATGCAAAGCCGCTGCGGCCGCGGTGCTTTCGGCCCGCACCGCGGACGACGCCCTGGCCGCCGCACAGAGGGCATTGGGGCGAGATAAGTGAGGACCACCCTGCGCGGCCGGGTCGTCACCCTCACCGAGGCGGGCGAACTCGCCGACGGGGTGGTGTCGTTCGACGGACCGCGGCTCGACTATGTCGGCCCGGCAACGGGATTCGGCGGTGACCTGCCCGACGTGGCCGGTCCGCCGCCGATCATCCTGCCCGGACTCATCGACGTGCACTGCCACGGCGGCGGCGGATACGGCTTCCCCGAAACCGATCCCGAAGGCGTCGCCATCGCCGCGAAATTCCATCGCGCGCACGGCACCACGACGCTGGTCGCCTCCCTGGTCTCGGCCACCGAGGCCGAACTGCGCGAACGCATCGACGTGCTCGGCAAGGGCATCGACGACGGCCTGCTCGCGGGCATCCACCTCGAGGGCCCGTTCATCAGCGAGCACCGGCGCGGCGCCCACAATCCGGACCGCATCCTGCCCGGCGACCCGCAACTGCTGGAGCGTCTGATCGACTATGCGGGCGGCCGCATCGTGTCGGTGACCATCGCCCCGGAAACCGACAACTTCGATGCCCTCGCCGATGTGCTCGCCGACGCGAATGTGATTCTCTCCCTGGGACACACCGTCGCCGACTACGACCGGTCCGTGCACGCCATGCGGCGCGGCTGGCGGGTCTCGATCACCCACCTGTTCAATGCCATGCCCGAACTCGCGCACCGCGACGCCAACTTCCTCACCGCCGCCATGGCCGCGGCCGGGCGCGGGGATGTGGTGGCCGAGGTCATCGCCGACGGCGTGCACCTGGCCGACGGCACCGTGCGCATGGTCTTCGACACCATCGGGCCCGACAATCTGGCGCTGATCACCGATGCCATGGCCGCCGCCGGACAGCCCGATGGGCGCTACCAGCTCGGCAGCCTGGACGTCGTGGTGACCGACGGCGTCTCGCGCATCTACGACCCGCACGGCGAGGGCCCGATCGCGGGCGGCACTGCCACCGCGGCGGATGTGCTGCGCCGCACGGTCTTCCACGCCGGAGTCGACCTGAGCGCCGCGGCGACCGCGGCCTGCGCCACCCCGGCCCGCCTGCTGGGCATGGCCGACCAGATCGGCGCGTTGCACGCTGGGATGCGTGCCGACGTGCTGGTCACCGACCACCACCTCAACCCTGTCGACGTATACAAGGACGGAGCGAAATGGAACTCGTGATCACCGATAACGCGGCCGAGGCCGGTGTGCTGGCCGGCCGCATCATGGCCGACCATGTGCGCCGCGGCGCCCGCGCCATCGGATTGGCCACGGGCTCCTCACCGCTCGGGGCCTACCAGGAGATGATTCGCCAGCACCGCGAGGAAGGGCTGAGTTTCGCCGGGGTGCAGGCGTTCCTGCTCGACGAGTACATCGGGCTGCCGCCCGGGCATCCGCAGTCCTACCGGCAGTTCATTCGCGACGAGTTCACCGCGCACGTGGACTTCGAGGACTCCAACGTCAACAGCCCCGACGGCAATGCCGCCGACATCCCCGCCGCCGCGGCCGATTACGAGCGCAGGATCGCGGAGAACGGGCCGATCTCGGTGCAGATCCTCGGCATCGGGGCCAACGGGCACATCGGATTCAACGAGCCCGGATCGTCGCTGCGCTCGCGCACCCGGGTCAAGACGCTGACCCCGAAGACGCGCGAGGACAACGCCCGCTTCTTCGAGGACGACCTGTCGCAGGTGCCGACGCACGTGCTCACCCAGGGGCTCGGAACCATCAGCGACGCCGACCATCTGCTCATGATCGCCACCGGCGCGGGCAAGGCCGAGGCGGTCGCCGCCGCGGTGGAGGGCCCGGTCTCCGCGTTCTGCCCGGCCTCGATCCTGCAGATGCATCCGCATGTCACGGTCATCGTCGACCCGGACGCGGCGAAGAACCTGAAGGCCATCGACTACTACCGGTTCGCGGTGGAGAACAAGCCCTCCTGGCAGAGCTTCTGACGCTCGGGCTCGCTCAGGCGTCCTGCTGCATGGCGGTGAACGGGGCCATGTCGAAGTAGTCGCGCCAGGCCGCGATGCGGCCGTCGCGCACTTCGAACACCCCGGTCACCGGCAGCTCGATGCGCTTGTCGCCGATGGTGAATCGGTCGGTGCGCTCATTGAGCACCGTGTTCCCGGTGACGGCCTGGTGGTGGATATCGAAGTCGATGCCGCCGAAGCTGCCGATGAAGCCGCGCAGGAACTCCAGGATGGCGGGCTTGCCGACGAACGGCTGCATCGGGATGTTGTGGTAGACGGCGTCGTCGGTGAAGAACTCGGCAATGGATTCCGGTGTGCCGGTGCGCCATTCGGCGCACAGCGCGGTCACGACCGCGGCGGGGGACAGGGTCGTGTGATCGATGCTCACGGCGGTGGGAGACCTTTCCTGCTGAAGACCTGAAGTGCCGGTGGCAAAATTTCCCGCCGCCCGCGAGGGTGTCAAGACCGGTCTCACCGTGAGACTTTCACCGATCGACGTCTCACTGTTTCAGGACGTCAGCGTGCCGGCCAGCACCGTGGCGACCATGGTGCGCACGGCCGCGGTCTCGGGGCGTGGCGCGGTGCGGTCGGCGAAGAGCAGGTGCGCTGAGCCGATCAGCATGGGTGCGAGCAGTTCGGTGTCGACAGTGCTTGCGATGCGGCCCTTTTCGACCTCCGCGGCCAGATACTGCGCGATGAGGGTGGTCGCTTCACCGAGAATCGGGAAACCGACGGGCCTGCGCTGCCGCAGGCGGGCCCGCAACTCGTCGCGGTAGGTCACCAGGCTGACGATGGCCACCGCCACCGTTTCGAAGACCCCGGTCAGCGCCTCGGCGAGATTCTCGGCCACCTCACCGTCCCCAGCCTTGTCCCGCAATGCCGCTCCCAGCCGCTCCACCCGCGCGATCCGATCCTCGACCAGCTCGGTGAGGAAGCCGTCGAAGTCCGTGAAATGCCGGTGCAGCACCCCTTTCGCACATCCGGCCTCGGCCGTGACCGATCGGCTCGTCAGCCCACTGGGCCCGTCGCGCAACAGAATCCGCTCCGCCGCATCGAACAACTGCTCCCGCACATCGCGAATGGCCACCCCGGTGGGCACCCCGCACTCCTTCTCTCTGAGCGAACCCACGCGCCATTGCCGAGTGGGCAAGTGCCCACTTAAAGTGGGCGCATGGTCACTCTACCGTCGTCCACCCCCGAACCCGCCGATCAGAGCCCCCATCGCGCCCGGGACGTGGCCGAATCGTTCGGCACGGACGCGATCCGCTACGACCGCACCCGCCCGGCCTATCCGACTGCCATGATCGAGCGAATCCTCGCCGACCTGCCCGGCAGGCGGGTACTCGACGTCGGCTGCGGCACAGGCATCGAGGCCCGCCAATTCCGCGACGTGGGATGCACGGTCCTCGGCGTCGAACCTGACGCCCGCATGGCCGCCTTCGCCCGCGACACCGGAATCGAGGTCGAGATCGGCACCTTCGAAGCCTGGGATCCAGCGAACCGCACCTTCGACGCCGTCATCTCCGGAACCGCCTGGCACTGGGTCGATCCCGTCGCCGGTGCAGTACAGGCCGCCCGCGTCCTCGAGCCCAACGGCCGCTTCGCAGCCTTCTGGAACGTCCCCCAAATGCCCACCGAAGCCCAGACCGCCTTCGCCGCCGTCTACCGCGAATTCCTCCCCGAGTCCCCGGCCTCTCTCGTAGCCGACCGCCCGGCCCTGGAGCTCTACCAGGCAATCCACGACAAGGCGGCTGCGGGAATCGTCGCCGCCCAAGCCTTCACCGCCCCCGAACAATGGCAATTCGACTGGCAGCGAACCTATTCGCGTGACGAATGGCTCGACCAGATCCCCACCCACGGCGCGCTGACCGTCGTCCCTCCAGACACCCTCGCCTCCGTCCTGTCGGGCATCGGCGCCGCCATCGACACCATGGGCGGCAGCTTCACCATCTCCTACGCCACCACCGTCATCACCGCCACCCGCACCTGACCGACACCACCACCTTCGAGCCGTCGCGCGTGCCGTGGCCCGGGCGCAGATAATGGGCGCATGACCGAGCGTGCAGCGAGTCGGACGGCGATCCTGGTCTGCCAGGGCCGTGCCGTGGCGGACGGGCGATTGGGGGTCGGGCGCTTCTCCGATCCGATCGCGGTCGATCTCCTCCTCGATGACGAGCGCGAGATAGTCGAGCATTTGCGCGCCGGGGCGGTGCCCAAGGCATTCGGCGCCCGCGTGGAGTACGAATTCGTCTCCGCCACTTCGGAAGTCCTCGCCGCCCGCACCGTCGCCATCGATGATGCGGTGCGGGAGAAGAGACTTCCGCAGCTGGTTATTCTCGGTGCCGGTCTCGACGCGCGCGCCTGGCGCATGCCGGAATTGTCCGGTGTTTCGGTGTTCGAGGTGGATCACCCGGCCTCGCAAGCCGAGAAGCGAGAACGCCTGGGCGAGCGGGAGCCGCTGGCGGCGGTGCGTTTCGTCCCGGTCGATTTCGGCAAGGACTCACTCGGCGCCGCCCTGACCGAGGCGGGCCACGACGAATCGCGACCCACCACCTGGATTTGGGAGGGCGTCGTGCCCTACCTGACTCGCGCGGAAGTAGGGGAGACGGTCACGGAGGTGGCCAAGCGCAGCGCCGCGGGCAGCCGCCTGATCGTCACCTATCCGACTCCGAACCGCCTCTACCACTACGGTCGGCGAGCCATGGAAGTCCTGCTGTCCCTCACCGGCCGCACCAATCCAATGGCTCGTGAACCGCAGCGGTCCAGTTGGACGCCCGAGGCCATGGCCACCGTGCTGACCGATCGCGGCTTCACCGTCACGAGCGATCGTGATCTGCTCACGATCGCTCGTGTGGCCGGTGTCGAGGGCAAGCGTGGTTCGTTCCTCAGCAGCGGCCATTTGGTCGTCGCCGACCGCGGTTGATCACCAGGCGTGCCAGATCTGGCCCGTGTAGTTCCCGCACGCGGCCAGATGCGCGCGGTCATTGTGGCTGCCGCCATTGACGATATCCAGGCACATGCCGTTGCCGCGGAAGTCGTTCCACAGCGAGACGTGCCCGTTCACCGAGGCGAAGTGCCACAGCTGGCCGCTGTAGTTCGCGCACCCGACGAAGTGCACCTCATTGTCGTACACGCCGCCGTTGTAGGTATCCAGGCAGATGTTGTCGCCCCGGAACCTGGTGTGCAGGCGCACCGCGCCGTTCCCAGCGTCGGTGGCGTACCAGAACTGGCCCGAGTAGTAGCCACACGGGCGCAGGGCCGCGAAGTCGGAATGGTCGTTGTCGCTGATGGTGTCCAGACAGCTGGATCCACCCCGGAAATCGGTGGTGAGGTGTACCGGTGTGGTGCCGAAGGTGTCGGCGGGCGCGGGTCCGGCCAGGAGCGCGCCGAGTGCGAGTAGGGATGCTGCGAGGCCTGAGACCAGGCCGATCTTGCGGGTCATGATGATTCGATTTCTGTTACGGCAGTAAGGAACAGGCCCCCCTCACGCTGCCGTCGCTCCCGCTCGACCGACCTGCCCTGGAGCCCGCGTTCATCATGACGGCCATGGGCGGCCACCCATAGCCCCTGAAAGATGTGTCCCGCGAGGGTGATACACGACCATCGCGTCGCGACGATAACCATTCCGGGCCCTGATTCGCCGGACAGCGGTCACGCGGTTTACGCGAATGGTTGTCCCGCTCACCGGGAATGGCCATACCTTCGAAATTCGCGGGTTGGTCCTTGTGCGAGCATGTCGCCATGGCAGGTGGAACGCATATGTGGCCGACCGTGGAGCTGGGCGATCTGCTCGATGCGCTCGAGCTGACCGAACTCGGTCCCGGCCGCTTCCTGGCCCGCAATGTCACCTCGACCCTGCCGACGACCCTCGGTAGTCAAACCCTCGCCCAGGCTGTCGTCGCGGCCGAGCGCGTGGTGCCGCACATGGCCGTCCAGTCGATGCATGGGGTGTTCCCGCGCGGCGGGGATGCCGGTCGCGAGGTCGAGGTGGATGTTGAGATCGTGCAGTCCGGCCGCGCGCTGGCGACCGTCCAGGTCACCTTCCGCCAGGACGCCCGCGAACACGCCCGGGCCCTGGTCATGCTGAGCATCGACGAACCCGACTTCCTCGACCACCACTCCGAACTCCCCGCCACCATCCCCGCACCCGAGCAATGCCAGGAACTACCCTGCGCGCTATTGCCTTGGGAGGTACGAACTTCCGGCGGAGCCGACGCCCTCGCCCCCGATCTCGCGGGCCCCCCGACCCTCGACCTGTGGATGCGCTGCGACAAGGCCCCCGACCTGCCCGGCATCGCCCGCGCCCTGCTGGCCCACGGCAGCGAGGGCTTCCTCGGCCCTGTCGCCCTACGCCCCTATTCGCAGCACGAGATCGCCCGGCGCGGCGGCCGCGGCACTTCCGCCCTACTAGCCCAGACCATCACCTTCCACCGCCCGTTCACCCTGCACGACTGGCTATTACTGCGCTGCGAAAGCCCCTTCGCCGGCAGCAGCCGCATGTACAGTCGAATCCAGATCTTCACCCGCACAGGCGATCTGGTCGCCTCCGCCACCGCCCACGGCCTTATGCGCACCGCCGGCTGAACCCGCGACCGCCCCCTCCCGGCGTCAGTTGTTCAGCGTGACAACCCACGACCCATTGCAACCCTTATCGCGATCGCGATTACCTTCGTAATTCCACACCGCCTGCAAATCCGAATCCTTCTGGATATTGAACTTCCCGGTCGGCGATTTGACGGCAACGCCGTTGTACAGCAGCACGCTCAAATCCCCGGGGTAAATGGTCCAGTCGCCGTTGTACCCGGCCGGGTAGTTCATGCTGACGGTAGTCGTCCGCCCCGCATGGTTCTGCACCACGATGCAGGCGCCGGGATGATCGGCCTGCGCGTGCGCGGGCGCCGCAGTCAACGCCATGGCCGCGACCCCCACCGCCACCGCCGCCACCGGCGCCCCGATAGCCGTAACAACCTTGGATCCACCGCTGAAAGAACCCATGACAACCTCCATACGAATCCGGTTGCCCGGAACTCTGTTTCGACAAAACTGAAGGTATTCACGCCCCCCAACATCTCCCTTAAAGAACCCTTACAGCCGCAGCCCGCCGATTCTTGTCCTCCTCCATCGCATCCCCGGCGACGCGTATCAACGCTTCCCGAGCCCCCGAAACCGACACATCAACATGAGCGATCCCGACCCCGCGCGTCTCGGCCTCACAGTCGGTGAGGCACTCGACCGCCCGGCCGCTGGCGAATTTTGGCGAGAGGCGGCTCAGCGAAACGGCGCATCGCGTGCGGAGATAGGAGTAGACCGTCGTGTCGAAGATCGCCTCGATCGTCGGCACGGCCGCCCGGTGGCCCAGGCGGGTGAGGGTGTCGATCAGGGAGCATTGGTCGTAGATGTAGCCGTTGCCGCCGCTCGCGCCCGCCATGAGAAGGCTGAACAGCCTTGGTGCATCAGACCTTTCGGCGAGTTCGGTGAGCAGCGCCAGCGCCGTACCTCCCAGATTGCCGTCGAGGTCGGCGTTCGACCGGGCCCACGCCAGCGCTCGGTCGGACCGCAGTTGCCTCAACTGCCTGCGTAGGGCAATCCGTACCGGTAGCGGGAAAGTGCGATCCTCGAGGATGTCGATGGCGACGTCCCACAGCATCGCCTCCCACGACCCATCGCTGATTTCCAGCGTCGACTTCTTCGGAATGAGTCCGGAGTCGGCGGCCGCCCGCAAGATCCGCTCGCGGTCGGCAGCATTTCGTGCTGCGCGCCCGCGCAACCCGCCGATTGGGGGTAGCCCGCGGCTTCGGCGTGCTGGTGAAAAGGAATCAGCGCGTCGATCGCTCGCCCCAGATCTCGTCCGGTGCGCAGATAATGCCGTAACTCTCCGACAGCGCCGCCGCTACCACGCCGAGCGAGCAACTCGAGCGTGCTGATCGCCAGCCATGCATCCGAATCGCCGTGCGGGTCAGCGGGTTTGGCGTACGCCGCCCGCAGCAGCGGCAAGTCGACGCCCAATTCGGCAACCAGCGTCGCATACAGCCAGCCCCGATCTTCGACCTGATGATCCCAGCGCGGATCGTGAACGATGCAATCGAGCACAAGCTTCCTGGCAGCCGACGGCTCGGACATCGCTCTGCGATACGACGCGCCCCATCCGCGCTGGATCAAGCCGAGCAGCGAATCCGGCTCGGCCCAGGACGGTTCCACCTGCGAGCCAGGGTCGGCGTTTCCGAATTCAGTCACCGCGCGACCCTAGGGTTCAGCCGACTGTCGAGCCACCGGATTTTCCGGGAGACCAGCGCTGGTGCCGTCGAGTCGAACCGTCGGTTCGTCGCTGTTGATTCTGCGGGGGTGGACCTTACGGGACGAGCGTGGTCCGGTGGCCGGGATGCCGTTGGGTAGCAGAGCGATTTGTTCGGTGACGGGGTCGGTGATCGGAGTGGTTTCGAGCAGGTTCACTATTTCGCCGCCACGCCCGAACACGCCATTCCTGTCCGGTTCATTACTGCCACCACAACGCTCTCTCAGAATGCGAGCCCGGATAGGCGGGAGTCAGTCGGCGGCGCAGAGGGTGGTGT